>JAQWAJ010000032.1 GCA_028707745.1 Bacteroidales bacterium
TTTGTTGTATACAAGTTATTCCTATTCGCAGGCCGTCGATTCTGCCATCAAGTTTCTGGAGAATGCAAATCAGATTGATTATCAGGCAAAAATTTGGAATTTGAATCCGGGAGCAAACGATACAAGTTTTCTTTTAAAACAAGATCACGTTTGCTTCACGATGGCTGATAGTCTGTTCAATGCTCATTTCAGTTTTGATGACGATCATGGCACTTCCTTATATAATGGGCAAGAGTATATTATGGTGAAAAAGGATCCGGGAATTGCAACAGTGGTTAATCTCAATGAAACACCAGAATGGCGAAAAAAAATATTTTGTGCCTATTCGTATGTTATGATCTTGCAACTTCTAAAATGGGCAAAAATTGAGAAGGATGTAAATAAGATTGATGGTCTGAATGAAATCAGAATAGTCGCTTCAAACAAGGCTTTCCGGGGGAGAATGGAGGATGCAGTCGGAGAAAACTCAGAAATTACAATCAAGTTCTTTCCTGGCTCTTATTATCCGCAAAACATGGCCATCAGATCCCATAAGGACGGCCAGATAGTGGTGAATTCGGGTGTTTTTTTTTCAGATTTGAAAATATCAGATCATTGCAATCCTGGTTTGTATTCAAAAGAATCAATCAGTCACTCGGTGGCCATTGCTGACCACAAAATGAGCCGGAATATTAAAGTGGGTGACACGATGCCAAATTGGGTTGTTTACAAGCCATACGATAAGACGAAGATATTACTGAGGGAATTAAATAAAGAAAAAATTCTTTTAATCGAATTTTGGTCCACTTCATGCCGTTATTGCATAAAGTCAGTTCCGACTTTGAATGATTTGTATAATAGGTTTAAGGAGAATGGGTTGGAGATAGTTTATGCAAATGGCTTAAATCGCGACTCAGATGATGATATAGAAGCTTTTATAAAGGAGTACGGGATCAGATATAATGTTTACAGATTTGGAAATATTTGTGACGGGTTTTCTTTCCCTACATTCCTTTTAGTTGACAAAAAAGGGATTATCTTATATAAAAGTGTAGGCTATCCGGCAGATTTAAAGGGAGATGTTGAAACAATAATGAAAAAGTGCAATGATTAAACTGCTCTTTGCTGATCATAGAAAAAGAGCTAAAGATTGCATAACAAAGCATGTCTAATCAAAAAACACTTTATATTTACTCAAACCTAAAATTCCGAACTATGACATCAGAAATTATCATCATTATCTGTATTTATGGCTTGATAGTTTTTCTCATTGTTTATCTTTTCCGTCTCTTAAGGAATTGGAATAACAAACTCAAGCAAATTCTCGAAAATCAGAAACAAGAACTGGATATGCTTAAAGAGCTTCTCAGGATTCAAAACAAATAGCCGGATAATTGTGTCAATCCCATTAATCTTTGGTCTTTGGTTTAAACATCAAATCTATAAGCCAGAAGACTATTGGGACTATACCCATAACCGTAAGGCCTATTTTAGCATACATCGATCCCGGAGGGTCAGCCGGAAACAGCCAAACCAATACTAGCATTACAACTCCGGCAATGGCACGAATAAGCTTTTGATTCTTAATAGTTTGGTTACTCTTCTTCTTCGTGTAGCCAGGTAGCATCACTGCCAGGCTTACGATAATTACGAGGACAATTTTTAGCATTTCCATAATTCCAGAGCAGGTTAGATAATTCGTGTTTCGTGACTGATAGGTTTTTGAGCAACTAAGATATATATAAAGTCCGGTTTTTATGATCAGCCAGAGACAACCGCAAATATCTAGAGTGAATCCGCATTATTGGAAGAAGCTTAATATGCATTAGTAAGATCTCTGTTTTGTGTCCTGATGTTACAAACCTGTTTTGCCACCAAAAAAAAGAAAGCCGCAATTTCTGCGGCTAACTGTTTGGTCTTCAAGTGGGCCCACTTGGGCTTGAACCAAGGACCCTCTGATTATGAGTCAGATGCTCTGACCAGCTGAGCTATGGGCCCGAACCAGATCCCTTTCGGGACTGGGATTGCAAAGGTAAGAAAAGTTTCAATACATGAAACCTTAGTGGTTATTGGGTTATATTAAGGGGTGTGTTGTAGTGTTGTAGTGTAGTCGATGCGAAATTGCCGTCAAATCCGGGAAATCCGAAAATTGAATCAGATCGGCACAACTACAACGGGTACGATATGGGTACTGATGATGCAATCAACCAGCAGGTTAATACCAAAATTTCCTTCAATCTGTTGGGGGCGGTGGAAAAATCGAAAGAAACGCCGTAAACGGAATCTACGGCTAAAGCAATTTGGGATAACTTTAGAAGATTCAGTGTACGGAGACCATCCGATCTGCGGGATAGAAAAAGTGTTATTTTTAGATCCAATTGAACAATGGTAACATGATTGCTAAATTTCTCTCTGCTGGAGCCGCAATCCTGCCTTTGCTGGCTGCAGGTTCCAGTGCTGTTGCTCCTGCGAAAAAGCCCAATGTCCTGTTTATTTCCATCGATGACCTACGCCCGGAATTAGGGTGTTACGGAGTGAAGGAGATCCGTACTCCTAATTTCGACCAGCTTGCCGGAGCAGGGGTGTTGTTCACCCGTGCATACTGTCAGACAGCCGTTTCGGCTCCATCCCGGGCCAGCGTAATGACCGGATATAGGCCCGACGAGTCATTGGTGTGGACACTCAGGGAGAAGTTCCGGGTTCAGAGACCTGACGTGGTGACCATGCCCCAGTATTTCAAGAAATTCGGCTATCACACGGTTTCCATCGGCAAGATCTTTCATAACCATATGCCGGATTCGGTTTCTTTTGACGAACCGGACCTCCGTCCCTCCAGGTACCGTACGACCGGTATGATCGACCGTGATGCCGAATCTTTCTATTACGATGAGGGTATCAACCGGGAACTTGACAGTGTTCGCCAGGTGCGTTTGCGCAATAACCCGAAAGCCTATGCCGGAGGATGGGCCTATGGCCGTGCCACTGAGATCGCTGACTGTCAGGACAACGAGCTGTATGACGGTGCCCAGACCGACCTCGCACTGGAAACTCTCAAACGGCTGAAGGGCAGAGGTGAACCTTTTTACCTGGCGCTCGGTTATTACCGGCCACATCTTCCATTTGTCGCGCCCCGGAAGTACTGGGACCTATATGACCGGAACACCTTGCCGCTTGCTCCAAATCCTTATCACCCCAGGAACTCTCCGCCGATGGCCCCCGGTGGCACCTATGAATTGGCCGGGTGTTACGATATTGCCAACCTGGTTGATATCAAGGCGGAAAAACAACCGGAGGATCTGGCCCGTCTGTTGAAGCACGGTTATTACGCAAGCGTTAGCTATCTGGATGCCTGCTTGGGCAAACTCATGAATGGCCTGGAGGAGATGGGCCTCTCGGAGAATACCATCGTGGTCATCTGGGGCGACCATGGCTGGAAACTCGGAGAGAACGGGGGCTGGTGCAAGCAGACCGATTATGATATCGACAACCGGGTACCTCTTTTGATACTGGCCCCGGGAATCAAGGGAAAAGGGAAGAGATGCGACCGGCTCACCGAACTGGTCGATCTGTATCCGACCGTTTGCGATCTGGCCGGCCTCCCGGTGGATGAAAGTCTGCAGGGAACCAGTATGGTGCCTTTGCTGAATGATCCTGCAATCAGATGGAAAGGCCATGCTTTCAGTCAGTTTCAACGTTCCATGGGAACAGGAAAGAACCAGGTATTCTACATGGGATACTCCATGACCACCGAAAGGTACCACCTCGTAGAGTGGTATGTATGGGACGACATTAACAAAGTGAGGAAAGACTTTGTCACGCGGGAATTGTATGACCAACAGGCAGATCCGCAGGAGAATTCAAATGTTGCCGGCGACCCGCAAAATGACGCGCTGGTGAAGCGGCTGTCCGGTGAACTGAATGCGGGATGGAACAGGAAGTTCACGGCTAACTGAGCCGGGCGGGGAAGCTCTGATCTCAATAGGTTTTCACTGACTCTGTGTTCCACCGTCATGACTGCGGTAAAAAAACGCCTGTTGATTGACAGACGATTGCTGGAGGATTTATTCGATGACAAACCCTTCCCACGAGGCTCCTTTTTAGGGTGAACGAATAGCTCGTCGAGTGATTCAATCCCTGAAAAGTAATGAAGTATACCGAATCGCGCAAGTAGACCTTCGGGGTTCGTTAATCATGATTCAAACATGCGATTAAAACCGAAAATACAACATTTGATGACGAATTATCGGGGTTAATTATGAAAATGGGGATTAAAGATCAACATGGCTCCTACACCATAGTCGTTTTACCGTAACATGTCAAACAGTTTGGTCATATTTTGCCAACCGATGAGCATCCCGTCTGTGGTGCTTTGGTCCGTTTTTCCACCGTAAACAACAATTGGATTGCACAATGTATCGCCGGATATTTTTTTCCAATATTGGATGGTCTTGAAATAACTCGTTGAAAATGTGCAGGAAGCTTTAATCTCAATCGGAACCAGCTGGTCTCCGTTGTCGATAATGCAATCTATTTCACTGCCCTTGTGATCCCTCCAAAAAAAGCAATTATTCCGCAGTCCTTGATGAAACCTGTTTTTTTGCAATTCAGCCAGGATGAAGTTCTCAAACAAGCCCCCCAGCAAATAGTGTGTTTTCAATTGCTCAGATGAGCGCAATTCCAGTAAGGAGCAGGCTAGTCCAGTGTCGTAAAAATACAGTTTCGGCATTTTTACCAGCCTTTTATTAAAGTTCTGATGATGGGGTTGCAGTAGGAAGATGATGAAACTTGCCTCCAAAACAGATATCCAGGCTTTAGCCGTATTTACGCTTATACCTGCATCGTTGGAGAGAACTGTTAAATTCAGGAGCTGGCCAGTCCGGCCTGCACACAACTTCATAAACCGGATGAATAGGTTCAAGTCCTTGATATTCTGCAATAACCGGACATCTCGTTCAATATAAGTCTGCAAATAATTGGGATAGAAGTCAATCGGATCAATACCGGTTTGGTAAATCCGCGGGTAAAATCCGGTAAAAATGATTTCTTCGTACGATGAATAAGATCGTCCATCGGTTTGAAGTTCTGTTAATGAGAGAGGTAGCAGGTGCAGGATGGCCACTCTCCCTGCCAATGATTGAGAAATCCGCTCATTCAGCAGGAAACTTTGAGATCCGGAAATAATAAACTGTCCCGCAGCATCCTTTTCATCGGTTATGGTTTGGATGTATGAAAAAAGTTCCGGCACCTGCTGTATCTCATCAATGATCATTTTATCTTCTGTACCCAGAAAACCCCGTGGATCTTTCTGGGCCAGAAGCCGGATATCAGGATCTTCCAGAGAAACATATCTGTAATCCGGAAAAGAAGACCTGATCAGGGTTGTTTTTCCCGATTGCCTGGGTCCGGTAACGGATACCACCGGGAATTTGGAGGAAAGCTGCAGGAGTTTATCGAGTATCTCACGTTTAATCATGACACAAAGATAATCAATATGGTACAAATATGCAATTGAAATGCAAATTTGTACCATGTCGCTCAATCCATGCCTTTTTCAGGATGGGGCTGCAAAGGCAGGAAAAATATCAATATGCAAGATCTTGGTGGGTGCTGAAAGTCGCATCAGACGAGTTGTTTAATAAAATGTAATCCTTACTTTTATATGATTGATTATCTTGATATTTGACTTAGAACTCCACTTAAACAAATACTGGAATTATGAAAACACACACATTCTCATTCCTGAAGAACCGGTATTTTATTTCCGGATTAGTTTCGGGAATAATCCTGGCTTGTATCGTAACTATAGTGATCGTTTTGCCATACCTGCCACTACCGGAAAAAGATCTGCTGAAAGGTACCATGTCGGGAGGTGCATTTGAACCGGCTGTGGGCGACAAAGGTAAAGTGGTGTTTGCGACTCATGTGACAAATTGTGAAGGTCAGCCTGAACGATCCCATGTTTATTTCGATAATGGGAACGGATCGCTCACTATTTGCCATCCGGGTGATGACGGCTCTTTCCAAATCAATACAAGAGTTAAGGTTGAGAAAATCATTTCCGGTGATTATTGCAATGGCGGTGGAGTATGGATTACTGTTGATCAATAGAAACAGGGATCGAGGTGGATTAAACATCCAGGTCGAGTCAGGAATTATGATAAAATTTTATCTTTGGGAGAGTTACTTAGCTAAACACTTAATCTGATTCCGAAAATGGCAACCTCTCGCAGAAATTTCATCCGGACTTTGGCTCCCCTGGTAGCAGCGCCGTACATTCTTCCCTCATGTTTAAACTCGAAATCCCCGAACGGCCGAATAACAATGGGCTTTGTGGGCATGGGGATACAATCACGCTACCTGCTGTCGAAATTTGTGGGTGAGGTGCAGGTTGTGGGAGTTTGTGATGTTTATAAACCCCGCATGACTAACGGGCAGCAGTGGACCGATAAGTTCTATAACGAACATCCAGATAAGGGTTCTGCCGGATGCAAGGTTTACGACGATTACCGGGAACTCATTAGTCGTAAGGATATCGATCTGATCTGCGTGGCAACACCGGATCACTGGCATTCTACCATTGTGATGGAGGCGTTAAAACACGGCAAGGATGTTTATTGCGAAAAACCGCTGACGCACAATATTCAGGAGGCTATCGACATCATGCACGGTGTGGACCAGTACAAGCGCGTACTTCAGACCGGATCGATGCAGCGTTCGAGCAGCGAGTTCCGCATCGCCTGCGAACTGGTTCGCAACGGTTGTATCGGAACAATCAGCCATGTTGACGCCACTTTCAGCGGCCCGCCAATTCCTTGCGATCTGCCGGAAGAGGAGATGGAGCCGGGTCTCGACTGGAATCGCTGGCTGGGACCGGCCCCGATGCGTCCGTACAACTCGGTACTGAGTCCCCGCGGCATCCACAACCATTATCCGGATTGGAGAAAATACCGGGAATATGGAACCGGCGGAGTGGGCGACTGGGGCGCTCATCATCTGGATATCGCACAATGGGGACTGGGCATGGACGACAGCGGTCCGGTTGAAGTATTGTTCAAAAACGGCGAAGCAACCCTGGTGTATGCCAATGGCATTTATGTCACCCGCAAGGATGAAGGGTTCGGGGTGCACTTCTTTGGCAGCGACGGTGAAGTGATGGTCAACCGCGGCAGATTCAAAATGATTGTGAAGGGCCAGCTGGTCGCCTCCAATGTTAAGGAGGATAATGCAAACACCACGCTCGAAGCCGAACTGCAGAAAGCCGAACAAATGTTCCTGAAAGACGCTAAGGTGAAACTCTATAACAGCCCGTCACACTACCTGGATTTCCTGGGCTGTGTGAAAAGCCGCCAAAAACCGATTGCCAACGAACAGGTCGGCGGTCGAACCGTTATCTGTTGCCACCTGATGAATCAGCTCTATTATCACAACGAACCGATCAAGTGGGATCCGGCCAAACTTTGCTTTACCGGCGGTACGGGTAATCCTGCCTGGCTAACGCGCGAATACCGGGATTGGAGAAAGTGATAATCTATCTTCTTTCAGAACCCAAGTTTTACGATTGCTTTCCCGGTAAATGATTCAACGACAACGGTTTCTGTAAGGGGATCGTATTTACCGCCAGTGACGCTTTTGGCCTTGAGACCGTCAGGATGAGGCAGGCGAACCGATATCTGCTGCGGTTTTCGGTCGGAGGTGCATTCAATGGTTGCTTCAATGTTGTTATTGCTGATATTGGATTGTACGGTTAGTGAAACGGGGCCGAAATAGCTGGCTACATTTTTCAGGGCAATCTTTTCCCCATCCTTCATCCAATCTCTTGGGATGCCTTTTAACAGCCGCAGCGTTGTTCCTTCCTCCATCCACAGCATCCATCGGGTTTCCATCAGGAACCAGGCTTCTTCGTGCGTTTTGTGAACGCTCACGTGATAGAGGTGTTCCCAGAAAGTGTAGGTTTCCCGGTCAGAGATTGCTGAAAAGGTGTTGTAATAGTTCTCCAGAAAAGGTTTGGTCATACCGAGCTTCAGCTGGAGCCAGTTGTTCCGGCTGTAATAGGGCTGGCTGAAGGTTGAGTTTTTCTGATACAGCAGCTCGGTGTGATAACTGAGCATCATTTTTGAAGCTTGTTCCTCAGGGCTCAGTACCTCGCAGAATACCAGGTAAAGAGGGCCAAGCAGGGCATCGGGAACTGTGAAGGTACCATGCGAAAAGAAGGTTTCGTTATTCAGGAAAAGCGCCCGGGGTCCTGTGGTTTCTGTCCAGGGCGGTACTGTCGGGCACCAGGTTCCGTCACCCAGGGGAACCACCGGGGAGTGGGCCATCGAGTTAAAGAAAGAGATCCTGATATCCGATTTCCAGGCTTCGGCTTCCATTTTCAGTTTTTTTGCGTTTACCGGGTCGATGTTTTTCAGGATTTCGGCAACACGGTCGAGGCCCAGATAGGCATATCCGTTGAGCATAAACTGATGGAACTGGTCCTCGGGATCAGCGACTTTGCCGTCGATCATGCCATAACCTTTACCCCTGAGTTCCTCTTTTTTATTACGCTCGCGCCATTGCATCAGGAAATCGCATGCTTTCAGCAGTTTGGGCTCTACCTGTTTTACCCAGGCGGTATCGCCGGTGTAACGGAAATATTCTCCCATACTCCAGAGGGCCGCGCCGGTTTCAACCATATATCCGCCGAAATTCTGGATCATGCCATTGCCGAGCTGTTTATCGAGAAAAAACTGTAACGATCTGCGGGCATTTTCGTGCCATCCCATCGAGTTATAAAACTGGATGATCGGTGAACTCTCGGTGCCGATGGGTGAATAGACACCGATCGAAGGGGTCAATGTTCCGGCTGGTTCCTTGCCGTAAGTAATGAGGTCGAGATGCAGCAATCCAGCCTGGATCATCTCTTCGATGCGTTTTTCAGGAAGCTCGATTTGTGCTGCTTTGGAGAGTTTTGATTTCCAGTATGCCTTGCATTCGGCATGACGGTCATCGAAAGATTGTTTTGAAAGCCGGACGGCTCTCTCTTTTGAAACCGGGCTGTGGGGGAGGGTAAACTCAAATATGGCAGTTTCGCCGGGTTTCAGCAATACTGCAATTTCTTCGTTGGGTAGTGGTTTTCCGTTGAGTGTTGAGATGCCGAATACTTTTTCGGCTGAGAAGGAGGAAAAGCCGGATGTGTTGTCGAATATCGAGTTTATTCCGTAGGGCTTGACTGTTTTAAACCAGGCGTAGCGGGGAACCGAAGCGGTATTGACGGCCACGGCACGATACCAGAGCACGGTTTCTTCTATCTTTTTCTGCTCTTCGAGGAGCTGTGCCTGAAACTGTTCTTCGTGCTCTTTGGTGAATGTATGACCGATACAGTAGCTGTCGGCAACCAGGTATTCGGTACCGAAAGTTGTATTGCTTTTCAGCGCCGATGATTCGAGGGTAACGAAGGAGGTTGTGCTATATTGGATGTCGTCATCAGTCAGCGTGGATTGCAGGATGGGCAATGTACCCTCTTCCAGATTTCGGGTGGTAATGAGTTCGATGCCCTGTCCCCGGCCGGTGATGTAATTGTACTGGATATCCCGGGTGCTGATTTCAGGAATGATCAGTGGAGTGGATGCATTGAGGGGTCTGATCAGGTCCATCCCGCGGGCAATAGCGTGGCGGCCGTTGGTGACTTCAAATATTCTGGCATCGCGACTGGTACCGAGCCACGTCGGGCATACCTGGTCGCGTGTTTTCGCTGCTGCGGCTTCATAAGATTGTTCCGGTAGCGTTTCGGCTTTTTGGTTTTTAGTCAGGAGTTTCCGGCTTTCGATTTCCTGCCGGATTTGAAGATACGTTCTGCCGTCGGCGGCATCGGTTACTATAACGCCGTATTCCGGAATAAAAACCGGATAATCTTTGCTGATATCCCTCAAAAGGAACGAAAACGGGTTGTTTTCGGTCATCAGGGTAATGATGGTTGACCCGCTTCCGGGAGTGATATGGGCATTTGAAATGGAAATATCCAGGCGAGAACCGGTGCCTGGCGAAAAGCTGAAGCTGTTCCCTTTAACTTTCCCTTTACCGCCGATAATAGTGGCTTTGCTGAATTCTCCGTTTAATACCTCTATGCTTCCTTTTATGCTGGCTTTCTGCCAGATAACGGATATTTTTTGGTCAGCCGGAGACATCTGGCTGAATAATTCCGGAGCACTGGCAAACGCCACGCAGATGGCAATCAGAGTAAGTTTAATCAGTTTCATTTTTCCCTTTTACAGTTTTCTACAATATGGGAAAAATTATCTAAGCAGTTCCTGACTAATGGCAGCC
>JAQWAJ010000033.1 GCA_028707745.1 Bacteroidales bacterium
ATCATTAAACAGATCGTTGTTTGGATTCAGAGACTTACTGTCGGCCAGGTGATTGTCGATATTTACGGTACCAACGAAGGCGCTTTCAGCCGGTGCTGATGAGAGTATTTCACCGAAAACACCTACTATCTGGCTCCGTCCGGTGAACACAAAATCATCGTCTCCTCTGGTTTCCTGCCCGATCCGGTTGGCTGTTACCGCAAATACCCGATTTTCCAAACATCTGGTAATCATTGAATTCTGACAGTATGGCATCACCAGGTTCGAGGCGTGTGCAATGATCTGAGCTCCCCTGAGTGCAAGGGTACGCGCTGTTTCGGGGAACATCCAGTCGAAACAGATCATCATTCCGATTTTCATCCCGTTCACCTCATAAACTTTGAGGGGCTTGTTGCCCTCACTGAACCAGAACTTTTCCCGGTTGAACAGATGAATTTTCCGATAAACACCGATCACCGAGTTTTTGAAAACCATCATAGATGAATTGTAAACCCGGTCATGATCCAGTTCGATAAATCCGCCCACAATCACAGCGCCTGTCAATTCAGATAAACCCTTTAGAAAACCGGCCGTCGTTCCATCAGCAGTTTCAGCCAGCTGGTGAGCCTCCTCCTGAGAAGTGAAGGTATAGCCGGTTGCGAACAGTTCCGGTAAAACCAGCAGATCGGCTTTGATTCCTTTTGCGAGATTCAGGATTTGAGCGAAATTCTCCTCCTTTTGCCCGAAATGCGGGGCGTTTTGAATGTATCCTATGATCATGCCTCGTACAGCATATCAAACCCATACAGCAATGACAATGTCTCAACCTCCCGCTTGAAGTCGCCAAAGAAGGTCACCCGGTGCCAGCCCCACTGATCCCATTCATTCAGGAGTTTATAAATATCCCCCTTGACCTCAACGGCCAGTTTGCTGCGGCAGGCCATATCTTCATCCACGTTTTCAACAGTAACCCCCTGGTGGAAAATAGTCTGTTTTTTATTGTGATCGAACTCGATTGTTGTGGTCATGGCACCTATCGGCATTAAGGAACGAACAGCAACACCTTTACGATCTTCGGAGTGACTCCGGATTTGGAACGGATTGTAGGGGCCATCCGGGCCGTAAACTTTTGTTGGGGCCACACAATGGGCATAGATGATCTGATTTTTCGAGGTGTCGATAACCGGATCGGAGATGAATCCCGGCCGGTTAGTCTGATAATTCATGATCAGTTTGGTGATCGTGGAGCGCTGATCGGCTTCGCAGGCACCCACAAATCCCTGATCGTCAAGTTCCATAAACCCGATGCACGGATAGGCACATACCATTTTTTCACTATAGATTCCACCCAAACAATTGACAGTAATTGCTTGTGCATGATGATCCTCCATGACACCGGCCATGGCAAGGTACATGGCGGCAGATTTCCGGATCTCTTCCAGTTTAGGCTCAATCACCCTTCCTGACCTTTTGATCCACTCATCGGCTTTTGCTTCAGCCTCTTTCTTCGATACGGCTTTATACCGGTCGTTGATCTCCGCAAACTCGATCCCTTTAACCTGAATGCCATAAGTCTCCTGTAATTTCACATCAGGGTTGCCTCCAACCACCAGCATGGTCGAATTGGCGATCATTTTCATGGTCACCAGATAACTCAAGGCCTTCACCACATCATTAAAATCCGATGAGGATACCGGGATAACCGGGAGTTTCTTACGGTGTGCCCAGGAATAGGCCGTCAGAAATTCGCCTGATCCGGCATAGAGATGATCTACCATGATCATAGGCTTACCGCTCTGGGCAAGAGTTTCCGATAGATTACCCCATAAGCAGCCGACCAGAAAATAGAGATATCCGTCAACTGCCGGATCTTCATCAACAATCCGCTTTGCCTCTTCGGCGCTCCCGATCATGGTCGACATGAATCTGAAATCCACATCCGGGCAGCTGGACAGCAGTTTCTGTTTGTATTCAGAGACCTTCGAATCGAAATCATATCCGATATTCGGCCAGATAGGCCCTGCAGGATCGGGGTAGGCGAAAATCGTTTTTACAACCGGCTTTACTTTCGGACGGGATAATACCGGCGGCATGTAGTAATTCATCGATGATCCGACCAGCGGATACAAGGTTAATCCGGCTGTGCATACTGCACAATTACTGAGGAAGTTGCGGCGGGAGAGGTTTGATTTCATAGGTTGATGTGTTGATGTGCTGATGTGCTGATGTGTTGATGTGCTGATGTGTTGATGTGCTGATTGATTGATGTGCTGATGGTTGGGTTAGTGATAAAACTGAAGCAAGCGGGAGTTGCCAATGGTTTCTGATTGGGTGGGCTGGAACGGGAAGTGGGGAGCCTTAACGCCGATGCCAAACCAGCCCGGACCAATGAATACCCTGGCTTCATCCCAAAGATCTTCACGGATCAGCGTTTCGAACAGGGTGGGCCCGCCTTCTATCAATATCGATTGGATCTTTCGTTTATACAGATCGGCCATCACCTGTGGCCATACCGGTTCATCAGGGGATATCCGGATAAATTCGACGTTGGGCCTGTTTTCTTCATCCGCGCAGGTATATATGACGGATGGTGTTACCCCGTCGAATATATGCAGGGGCGACCTGCGGTCGCCCTCTTCCTTATCCTGCCTCAAAACCCCCTTCCGGTCGATGGTAATTCTCAATGGATTCTTCCCCGTCCAGCATCGCACATTGAGCTGTGGGTTATCGAGCAGGATCGTTCTTGAACCGGTAAGGATTGCGGGTTCTTCGGCTCTCCATTTATGGACCAGCATCCGGCAGGTTTCGCCGGTAATCCACGCAGGATTCTGATTGTCAGGTTTTTCTCGCAGTGTGTCGACAAATCCGTCGGTTGTCTGTGCCCATTTGAAGATCAGGTATGGACGATGCTGCTCATGATAGGTGTTGAAACGGCGGTTGAGCTGCCGTGATGCTTCATTGAGCACCCCGGTAATCACTTCAACCCCGTTTTCGCGCAACTTGTCGATACCCCCGCTGGCAGTTGAATTCGGATCGGTTTGACCGATCACGACCCGTTTGATCCCGGTCCTGAGAATCAGGTCGGTACACGGAGGTGTTTTACCCTGATGGTTGCACGGTTCCAGGTTGACATACAACGTTGAATCAGGCAAAAGTGACTGATCCTTAACCTGATTGATAGCTTCAACCTCCGCATGGGATTTTCCGTATGCCGTGTGGAACCCCTCGCCGATAACCTGCTCATTATGAACTACAACTGCACCAACCATGGGGTTAGGGGCAACCAATCCCAATCCGTTGCCGGCAAGGTCAATGCAGCGTTGAATATATAAATCGTGGATATTCGTCATACAAACAAAGATAATAAAAACGGAGACGGGAAAAACGTTACGCGTCACGCGTGACGCGTAACGTAACGGGAAACGCTTAGTTAATGCGAGCCGCCTTTCTTTTACATCAAGAGTCGCCGGAAATCGTTATTTTTGTCTGGATTTCCCAACGAAAGCAGGGACCCTGTCCCAAACCACGTTAGCTGACCAGAGCACCATGAAGTACTCCGCCTTCAATATCTTTCTGAAAAATAAGCTGAACGGCCTATATTCTGACCGGGAAACTGAATCTGTCAGTAGATTGATACTAGAGCATCTGACCGGGCTGAGCTGGATTCAGGTTCGCTTGAACTGGGAGCTGGATTTCACTCAGGATCAGGAGAAAAGGGCAGTTGAAATTGTTCAGCGGCTGCAGGATCATGAGCCCATTCAATATGTTTTAGGAGAAACTGAGTTTTACGGTCTTACATTCAAGGTGCGGCCAGGTGTGCTGATTCCCAGGGGGGAGACAGAAGAACTGGTGGAGTGGGTTATCGAGGCTTCCCGCTTTCGCGGGAATGACAGAGAAGATAAAGTGAGGATGAAAGGGTTGCGAGTGTTGGATATCGGGTGCGGCAGCGGAGCAATAGCCATCGCACTGGCTAAAAATATGCCTGATGCAGCGGTTTTTGCCGCAGATATATCGGAAGAAGCATTACAGGTAGCCCGGGAAAATGCAGCTCTTAATAACCAGCACATTACCCTGATCAACTTTGACATCCTCCTCCATCCTAGCACCTGTCATCCCCGCGAAGGCGGGGATCTCGTCCCAAACAACGAGGGCTACAACTTCGATCTCATCGTTTCCAATCCTCCCTACATTCCGTTCGGCGATAAGATGTCGATGGATCTGCATGTTGTTGATTATGAGCCAGAAATAGCTCTGTTTGTTCCGGATAACGATCCCTTGCTGTTTTATCGGGCGATTGCCGGATTTGCTGCAGAACACCTGAACCCTGGCGGAGAAGTTTTCGTGGAGATTCATGAGCGCCTGGGTGACGAAACGGCAGATGTATTCCGGAAAAGGTTTTCAAATGTCGAACTGCGTAAGGATATTCACGGCAAGGACCGTATGATTCGTGCTCATCATGGATAAGAATCAGGCACTCAACAGGGCGATGGCCCTCTGCTCCCGGCAGGAGTATTGCGAAGCTAATATCCGCGCAAAGCTGGAATTCTGGGGAATTGCTCCGGAAGATATCGATCCTGTTATAGAACAGTTGATCCGCGAAAAGTTCATCGATGTCCTTCGTTATGCAACGGCTTATGTCAGGGATAAAGTCCGCATCAATCACTGGGGCAGAATCAAAATCCGGTATATGCTATCGATTGAAAAACTAAAACATTCCATTGTCGATCAGGCAATTGAGGAGATCGACGAGGAACTTTATACGGATGTGCTTAAGGATATCCTGACAAAAAAGGCGCTCTCCCTGAAGAATGAGGCTGATCCTTATTCAAAAAGGCAGAAATTGGTGAAATATGCCCAGAGTCGTGGATTTGAAATAGAATTGATCATTATTCAGATAAAGGACATAAATTAAATTTCAAATGGACAAATCAAAAAACCTCCTGGTGACGCTGGACCTGATGAATGAAAAGGTCCGTTTTAATGGTTTAACAGAAGGGCAATCGCCCGTATCGATCGATTATGTACCACCGCTGGGTGATAATCAGGGATACACCTCTCTGGAACTCTTGCTCCTTAGCCTGGGTTCCTGTGTGGGATCTGCATTACTGATGTTTCTCCGGAAGATGGGGAAAACAATTGACGGGCTTGCCATTCGTATGGAAGCCGATCGCCGGGCAGAACACCCTACGATTTTAACTTCTATCCATTTGAAGTGCTTTTTTACCTCTCCAGATTTGCAGGAAGCGGATCTAAACAAGGTGGTACCCATGGCCGAAGAAAAATACTGCCCGGTTTACGCGATGCTGAAAGGGAATACCCAAATAACCATCAGCTGTTTCATTAACCGGTAATAAATACGTGACGCGTTACTAGTCACGCGTAACTCGTAACTCGTCACGTGTCCCGCGTTACGACTTCTAGTACTTGTAAGCATACATCGGTTCAGCCGCATTCACCGCCGCAACATAGATTGTTCGGGTTGATTCATCGACACAGAAGTATCCCCAGTGATCGAGATTGTACTTCTTCACCGGGTTGCCGTTCCAGTCATATTGCTCGATGTAGATATGGTCGGTCTCTTTCTGAAACTCCTCTTGCACTTGTATAGGGGTGCGGCCGCTGTATGCGCAGTACACATACTCAGGCTGAGCTGACATTCCCCAGAAATGGGTGACACTCGTCGGGGCTAAAACCGCTGTGGCATCAGGTGATTCGGTATCGTTATTTGCCGTTGTCTCGAACTGAAGGGTACGGGTTTTCCCGGTAAGCAGGTCGAAGAAGCGGATCTGATGAAAGTATTTGTACGCGTAAGCCAGTCGGTTTTTGCTCCGGTTACCGCCGAAATCTCCGATAAGTGCTGTCCAGCCCAGATTCTTTTTGAATCCATCCTCTACATCGTATATCTGTTTCAGGGAGTCTTGCTGACCCGGAACATACTGATAGATTGCTTTCCCGGTGGTTGCATTGGAAACATAACAGAACTCACGGCTTCGGGTTTCAACAAACTGCTTGTTGCCGAACATCTGTTTCGCATTCTTCTCCAGATTAAATCCGGTTTCCTTCATAACGAAGCTCGTATCGATCTGATATACCTTTTCCTGCTGCAAGTCGTACACATAACACAACAATCCGGGTTCGGCCGATTCAAAAATCGCAGGATACAGAAGCTCTCCAGGCCCACCTCCCTTAGTGCCAACTTCTCTGATCACTTTCAGGTCCGGTAGCGATAAAAACTTGATGAGCCCGGTTGTTCCGCTGGTTTTCATGATCATCATATTGTTCCGGATGAGCATGTCCAGCTCACTAGGCTTGAACAGGGCATCGGTAGCCACCGGAGTGCCTTTTAATTCGACTATCTCTCCGAAAGCTTTATCGGAAGTGCTGAAAACGCCCGGCTCCAGCGACAGAAATTGCTTCGTCTGTTCCTTTGGAACGCTCAACGTATCTGTAGTGGCCGTGTTCTTACCGGTGCTCCTGTTACCGCACGATGTGGTAAAGGGCAGGAGGGCAAGAAGGCAGAAGGGCAGGAAGTAATGGAAAATGGCAGAAGGCATTAGTCGGAGTTTCATGGGATATTTATAGGTTATTATATACGTAACGCGTTATGATCCTCATCACTCGTCACTCGTCACTTCTTCACCACCGGAAAGCTCGAAATCCTCAGTCTTGCTGCACCCATCGGCACCAGCAGAACCGGCTCTGCCTGCTGATCGGTAACAACCGGACTCACCGGCAGTTCTCCAACCAGGAAATGCTCGTCCATCGTCCAGGCGGGTATCTTTTTACCGGTGGCCCGGATCTCGATAGGGGCGTTTGCCAGCGTGAATGGCATCTCCGAAGAAGGATACTCTTTTTTGGTCACTATAAATGATTTTGCCAGATCAGACTCATCGATCTGCAATCCATAATTCCAGGGGCTTGCCGGATACACCACCCAGGTGGGCCACTGGTCGGTACCACCGTCACGGACCCAGTTCTCTTCGATTTTCAGCGAAAATGTCAATGGACCGTAATCCACCGATACACTGTTTTTGTTGGCGGTCCACGTCCGCAAACCGACCTCCATCGGTAGGGTCAGACTGACCACATCGCCCTTTTTCCATGTTTTCTCAATTTTAATCAGCTCAGATACATTTTCCAGTGGGAATTTCTTTCCGTTAATCATTACCTCCGGTTTTTTACACCAGCCCGGAATACGCAGATAGAGTGGAAATATGACTGATTCTGCAGGATTGACGGTCAATTCGATTTTTCCCTCAAACGGGTATTTTGTTTTTTCGCTGATCGTTACACTGGTACCGTTACCGACTTTTGCAGTAACCTCATTTTCAGCATATAATGCTGCTGCTAATCCATTGTCAGCAGTGGCCAGCCAGAGATGTTCGGTAAAATAGGGCCAGCCCTGACCCTGATTATGCTGGCAGCACCGGTTTCTGTGAGGCGTATAGAGGAACATCGGCCCACCGTTTTCAATAACCGGGCTCTTGGATACGGTATCCGATTGAACAAGGTTCGGGGAGGTCAGGTACCGCAATGCGGTCATTTCTGCATTCAGCGCTGCAGGATAGGAATTAAAGGCCACATCTTCGCATATATCGGCCCATGAAGGGTCGCCGGTGATGGTATAGAGAACTTCAGTAGAGAGCATCATCTCAACCATGCCGCAGGTTTCAACCGCCTGTCGCGGATCGGAGTGGCCCGGACGGCAGTTTTCGTCACCGGCGAACATTCCCCCTGGAACCTGTCCGTACAATTCTCTGATCTCCTGATAGTTTCTTTCCGAAGCCTTCAGGTGTTTTGAGTCATGACTCTGTAAATAATAGGTGGTGGGTTCACCGAAACTCTGGGCCATGTTCACATTGTGCAGATTGGCAATGCTGTCGGTCCAGTTAACCGATTTCCGGTGAATTTTCTGAGCCAGATCCAGTAATGCAGCATCCCCGGTGCGATTGTACAGCCAGTAAACACTATAAAGCAGATTCCCGCCGCGGTTTGTTTGCCAGTAGCCGGCAAGGAACTTCTCCTCCGGAATGGTCTTCAGATAATTGAAATATCGCGTCATCAGGGTGATTACACGCTCATCGTTTGACCAGGTATAATAATCCTGCAGCACATAGAGCATAGGCATATTGGGCCAGAGATCATCGCGGCCCGTTTGATCAGCATAAGCCCCGGTACGACCTTTATCGGGACCAAACCACCCGTCGGCTTTCTGACTTTTAAACACGGCTTCTATCCAGATCTGCGCTTCCTCGATCATCTCTTTTCGCCCCAACGTCCAGGCAAGATTGCTGTAGCCTTTCAACCAGTAAGGCACCTCTTCCCAGCCATGATCGCCCGATCCGTCGGCACTCAGCCAGGAGTTGTTCTCCTTGATCAGGTATTTGCTGATTTCCCCCAGATGCCCGAAATATCCATCCGCCTGCAGTTCGAGCTGTTTCAGCAGCCATCCTTTCGGCTTCACCGATCCAACCGGAAGTTGAATAAACGGTGAATTCAGCAATGGAGCCTTGTTTCCCGTGTAATTACTATTGTTCTTTGCAATATCGGGAAGAGCTGCCGGGGTAACCCGCGGGGCCTGACTGCACCCGGTGAAAGCCATTGCCAGGATGGCTACTAAGACAAATGGTTTTTTCATAACTACAGAATTGAATTTGATTTGGATAAAAATAGGTTATTGCCGGCAGTCTTACAAAAACAAAAGCTCCACTTGCCTGAAAAGAAATCTGTTATTCATGACTACGTTCTCGACATAACGATAAACTTAACACTGCCAGCCCTTTCACGAACCATTACTTTGGGAGCCTTTAAAGTAAATACGGGTGTAGTAATCGTGACGTTGTGATAGATTTTGTTTTTGTCTTTCGATTGAAAATCAATTGAATAGGGTTTGTTGGATTTCTTTGGATCCGTATCGATCACTTTGATATAATAGAGTTGATTGATTTCCACCGGAACTGGTTTCAGGTCCAGCGAAACCCCGTCGAAGCTGATTGCACCGATCCCATCCGGATACATCTCAATCAGTCCCAGCTTGTAATTGGTTTTGGTTTTGTCAACATTCCCGGCGACATAATGGCTGATGGGCTTGAAGCTGATTACATAGGTTTGCCCCTCGCGGGCTTGAAACATCCGGTAGGTGTCATCCCTTCTGTTTATGATTTTTGAATGCTTCTCCCTCAGACTGCCGATCTGGTAAATATCATCGAACCGCCTGATTGATTGGAGGCTGTCTGATTCGTTGAGGTTTATGTTTTTACGTAAAACAAGATCCAGCCAGGACCCTGATTCTATCTCTTTCTGCCATCCCTCGAAATATTGTTGAAGAAGAAGAGCCTCGAAACAACCATAGTCATAGTTTTTCTCATAGATTTCGAGGGTTTTAGGAGTGTTTCCGACCAGCCGCCTGAAGTATTTATCCAGCAGCGGACCGGTGTTTTTAAATTGAGTGTATTCGGGATCTTGCTCCGGGGTCAGGTTGCTTTTGAATCCTGTTGATAGGCCTTTGCCAGCGACAACCCTTCGATCTCTGAATACAAGGCAAAATTCAGGCCCGGATTCAGATCGAGATTGCCATAGCTTTCCGGCATGATTTTCTCCTGATAACAATGCATCAGCTCGTGAATAAATATCAGGATATGATTTTCCGTCGAACCTGGGATGAGTGTATCTCCGGCATTCGTGATATTGAGATCGACGATGGCGACGGGCAATATTCTGGATGCGTGCATGTTGGATTTGTTTTGAGGTTTATTGGGCTTTTTTGGCTCCGGCAGGTAAATCAAAAATATTCTCCGGAGCTTCGGCTTGTTCCAGCTTTTCAATGATAACCACATTTTTTATAGGAGTGGCGATAGGGTTGTCAATCAGCTCGATGATCTTCACCGGGATAACCTGTTTGTTCTTTGACAGCAAATCTGCCATGGGTTTTCGTGTCGATTGATAGCTCATACTGTTTATGGCAATTTCACGAAACTGCTCTGCCATGTTCCGGTCATCCGGCTTCGTCAGCCAAAACTCAAGCGAAACCTGATCGAAATCCGCATCGCCATCGGCTGAATAATGATCCGATTTAAATAACCCGGTGGTGTTACCTTTATATTTTAAACTCGTAACCCAATCATAAACAGGATTATAACGATTAACCCCGACATACCGGAAATCGATATCTTTTGTGGCGG
>JAQWAJ010000034.1 GCA_028707745.1 Bacteroidales bacterium
GGTCCATCCGTTGCTTTTCGCCAAAATGTTTTGCCATATAATTCCGGCCATGCTTTTGGCTTCGGTGAAAACCGGTTGATCATCGTATCCCCTGAAGAGCATGAGCGGCCAGTTTTGCGTTCCGTCATATCCGTTGCTGTGAATCGACAGAAAAAAATCGGCATCGGTGGCATTGGCCATTTCAGAGATCACCGAGAGGGCAAGATCCCCGGAGGGATCGTTGGTCGTTCGCGACAGATACACCGTGGCATGGAGGTTTTCCAGCAGATCTTTCAGATACAGCCCTTTGATCAGATTGCCTTCCGATTCCCAGAAACCGGTCGGCAGGATATGTCTGTCGTTGGATTCATAGCCACCGTGACCCGGATTGATGAATATCGTATAGCCGGCAAAATCCGTTGCCTGTGGGCGAGCGGTTAGCGGAATGCAGAGAAAGAACAGGCAAACCAGCCAGGTGTTTTTGATCTGCAAACGCATCATTTCCGGATCCTGAGTTTCATGATATAGACTTTCCCCTCGTCGGTTGAGAAAATAATCTTTTTACCATCTGCGAACGGGATGGGATACATCTCATGTCGCCCTTTGGTGGTGGTGAGTGAGGCTATCCGGCCGGTATTTAAACTGAAGTAAACCAGGTCTGAAGCAGTAACCCTGTGCCCGTCGTCCTGGTCAACCATCCCGATAATAATTTTATTGTTAAGCCATTTCGGGGAGTTTATTTTTCCGGGTGAGGCCAGCGTTTCTCCATTCAGATCGCACACGAAAGTGCCTTTGCCTACCAGGTAATACAGGATTTTCGTTTTATCCGGTGAAAGGGATGTCCAGATGTAGTTACCGTCGCCACCGGGCCTGAACACTTTTTTGATACCGTTGATGCTGAGAACCGGAGTGAGTTTATCAAGAGCCAGGATGGTGTCCTGAATGGTTATGATCCCACTCTTCTCAATGGAAGAATCTTTGGCAGCCATCGCCTTGCCGCTTTTGATATCGATCAGAAAAAGGTTTTTTGAACCCGGCTTGGTTGCCTGTAACCTTAGTCCATCCTGTGAAATCCCGCAGATCGAATATGCCGATGCATTTTCGATCGGTATCCGCCTGGCTCTTTTGGGTTTGATCTCCTGGGCGTTTGCGATGCCGGTATATAAAGCAAGAATGACTAATAAGTATTTCAACGGTTAAATTGTTTTGGCATGGCTATCGTGAAGAGTGTGCCACCGGATTCATCGGATGAAAAAGAAACCTGACCATGCAGATATTTCTCACCCAACAGTTTCATGCTGTAGGTGCCCAGCCCGCGATCCATTCCTTTAGTTGAAAATGATCGCTGAAATACCTGCGCTTTTACTTCGTCACTCATCACTGAATCATTGTGAACCTTGAAAATCAGATGAGTGTCATTCTCTGACAGATCTATGGTCACCGTGCTGCCATTGGTTATAGCCTCAACGGCGTTTTTAACCATATTGGTCAAAATTCGGTTCAGAATCACCCGATCGGTAAAAACGGGTGACGGATGGCCTGTAACTTTTGTTACAATTTTGCGGTTCCCGTTCACCGGGTGTACTTCGATCTGTTTGGCCACGGCTTCAATCAGTTTGACCGGATCGAAGAGCTCAGGGTGAAGAGTGATTTCCCCCTTTTCTGCCCGCGCAAGATCGCGCTGGCTCAGGATCTCTTCCAGCAGATCCGATGAAACGGCACGAAGGATTTTTAATTCCTCCCTAACATCCAGGTCATTCTCCGAATCTTGAAGCATCTCGACAAAACCTTTCAGGCTCCCTGCCTTATTGATCACATCGTGAAAGAAAATCCGCTCCAGTGCATGACGGCGTTTTTCGTCGCAGATATCTATCGCCACAAAAAGCGTAAACTCTTCACCTTGGATATTCAGCGGACTTGAAGTGACTTTCAGGTCGAGGTTGACCCACGCATCCCCCACCTGGGTCGTAATCCGGCACTCTTTAGTGACGGCAACTACGCATCGTTGGCATTCAGCAATGCTTTGTCCGGCTCCGCAATATTGGCAATGCAGACTGGTTCCGCAACCGGCCTCCATCGTTTGGGCATGAATGCAATGCAGCATCTCCCCGGGGCGCTTGCCCAGAAAAGTGTCCATTGAATCAGAACCCAGCGCATCCAGAAAAGCTTTATTGATTAACACGGCTTGCCTTTCAGCATTGATGATAGCAACCATGGAGGTCAGACTGTCGAGTGTTTTAATCAGAATTTCTTCAGCCTGAACTAAGCGGTTTTCCTCAAGAATGGTCTTTTGGTCAGACCGTTCGGGCGACAAAAAAAATGTATTCATGTCGATGGTTCCTTCCTCCCTTTTCATCCTGACAAAGTTACAGCATAAACCTCAATAAGGTGCCATCTTGTAAAGCTCACAGTAACTGATTAATATAAACCGGCTGGCATTTGCCTCTGCCCAGGCCTGCTTTTTCTGACCGGGGGATTGCCAAAAGTGAGGAGAATTCAGTAATATTGGACTCAACCCTAATCTCAGCAATTATGAAAAAGCTTTTCCTCTACATCCTGATGTGCTCCTTTACCGGGGTCTTCGCCCAGGATCTGCCCTTTACCGGAACATGGGAACTGGTGAAAGCAAGCAGCACGGAAATCGATCTGTATTCAACGATGGAAGTCAATCTGAACCAGAAAGGGAAAGAGATCAACCTGCAAAGAACCTGGGTCGCCGGGCGGGAAACGTTCAAGGATAGCATGTGCGTAAAGATCAACGGTTCAGGCGAAAAAGTCACCATCAACAGCAGACTGTTTCCAACCAACGTGTTTATGGGAATTTCTGCTATGGTCGGTGAGCAAACCAAATTAAGCTCCAAATACGATAAAAAAGCTAACGTTCTGGAAATTACCGAGAAAATCCCAATCCTCGTGTCTCAAGGTAAAAAGGAGATGGTTCACACGCATACCCTAACCTATAATCCGGATAACGATATTCTAACCTATGTCATTACCCGGCCAACCCGACCATCGGATGAACCCATCCGGTATGTGCTGAAACGCAAAGGCGCCCGCCAGGCCTGGTTTATGAATCTCCCGAACAACTGGGAAATCGATGGATCACTCAACTGGCAGGCTGCCCTGATCAGTTTGCAGGGACTGGTGAATACCGATTCCCCCCAACTGTACTTCGTTTATCCTGAAGGATGGGATTACCGGTTTACCCCGGATATTAAAAAGTATCTTATTGAACACCAGTATTATACGTTTAAGGAAATCACCAAACCCGAGGAAGCTGTCAAGAAATTCAAAGATCAGCTCTCCGGATATGTGGTCTGGGATAAAAGTGTACGCACTTCACTGATCGTGGCATTTACGGTTGCCGGACTCGAAAAATCGATCGTTGTCGAAGAGAGCCAGATCCCGTTTATGGAATCGCTGGGCTTGACCATGAAATATGACCTGAGAAACCGGTTTACAGGCTGGAACGATGCCAAAATCTACCAGTGGGCCTACGATAATTTCTGGCAAGCCTGCTCAAAAGAGAGCATCGTGTGGATGGGCGGCGAGTCGGGCAAAATCATGAAACCGGGCGTTGCGGATTATGGTATCCAAAAGAAAGCCTTCTTCTCCGATCTATCGACAAAACCGGCTGATACGGTTGAATATGCCCTGGCCGACAAGATTCTGTCGGACATGAAACCGATGGGTATGGTATTCGGATGGCATTCGTACGCCAAGGATCTGGAACGCAATCATGTGGCTCTGACCTCCAAACATGCTTTGCGTGTCGATGGTTTGCATACATTGCCGAACATGAGTTTCATGTCGAAAGTGCCGGGTACCCCGAATTTCAAATACAAGAACAATCACAGCATCAACGGCAGGATGAGCCTGAAACCGGAGAAAAAAGTCTATATCTCCTGTATCCAGACTGACTGCCTCGGTTTGGGAGCCTGGAACCGCGAAGGCCGTGGTTCGATCCCCTACACCTGGGAAGTCACCATGAACTGGTCATGGATGGCACCCGCTATGCTGGAGTACTTTTACACACAATCATCCCCGAACGATTACTTTATCGGCTCACTCGGCGGCCCGGGTTATGTGTATCCCAAAGCTGTTCCAGCCGATAAATTGCCGGATATGATCAAGGAGACCCGGCGACTGATGGAGCTGCTCGACCTGGATGTATTTGAAATCATGGACTATTCCGAAGGCAGCACCGTAGTTGGTAACAGCGAAATCACCGAAGATATTGCCACTCAGTTTATTAAAGGCATTCCGGGCATCATCGGACTGGCAAACGGATATACTCCCTCTTTTTCATTTGGTAAAATCAAAGGGGTGCCTGTCCTGAGTTTTGATTATTATCTGTCGGAAACCAAACCTGAAAGCGAAGCTATTGCAGATATTAAGGAACTGGCTACTCTCAATGATGCCAGGCCCTACTATCTGTTGTTTCATGTCAGGGAATGGAGCGATATTTCCAGGGTGAAATCAATCATGGATAAACTGGGACCGGATTATGAAGTCATTCCGCTCGATGTGATGATGAAAATGGCCGCCGATCAGACTACCTTCAAAGAGAGATTCCTGAAGAAGTAACCGTGCTGCGTTCCGGAAAGGTGATTATGGTACGGGGCGTATAGAGTGTTGGAGCTGGCATTTCGTAAACTGATTTCCTCAGAAAGCTGCCGAAGGAATTCAGGTCGCTGAACTGTTCCTGCTTTTCAATGGTTATCAGATTCCCGATGCCGATACGGTGCACCTGTCCGCGTTTGTTGAAAAGCTCGTGCGGCATCCTGATCAGGCGGATTCTCCAGTCGATCAGTCCGAGAAAGTAAAACAGCAGCGAGTTCTTATCGAAAAACCGGATCGGCAGAATCGGAACTTTGACCGAATGGATCAGGTTTAGAATGCTTTTCTGCCATTCACGGTCCCTGACACACATATCCTTCAAGCTGAAATCCGAAACGGCGCCTGACGGGAAGAAACCTACCGGGTGGCCATCCTGCAGCCGCGACAAGGTATCGCGGATGCCTCTGAGACTGATGGCATCAGCGCTCTTTTTCTTGTTGCCTACCGGGGTTACCGAGATGAAATTTTCTCTCATCGTTTTAACCAGTGTGAGTATCTGGTTGACCATCAGCTTGTAATCCGGACGAATAGCGGCCATCATATCGATCAGCATGATTCCGTCGAGCCCTCCGTAAGGGTGATTCGAAATCGTAATAAAGGCGCTTTCGGGCAGCTGTTTCAGCCGGTCGGCATTGCCAATCATATAGTGAACGCCTAAATCATTCAGCAACCTTCCGGCAAATCCGGCTCCGGTGAAACCGCTGGAATGGTCGTATACCTGATTGATTTTGTCGATTGCCGTAACCCGCATGACAAACCGGGCCAACCGGTTTCCCTGGGCTCCTTTGAACGCCGGGGAGATCGATTCCATATCTTTTATATCAATTACTTTCATGTCGTGATATAAAAATAATTGTTTTAACTGTCTGACACTAAAACCGTGCGACAGTCTGAACGGTTACGGGTCCGATCAATCCGGATTCCTGAAGCGTGGAGTTCTTCTTCCACAGGCGCCAGGTGGTAAAGGTATAGCGACCGGCCGGACTGGGTTTCCCGTCAGTCAGCCACCGGGGCCAGCTTTTTAAAGTGCCGTTGTCATTGCGATCGCTGTCGTCAGGCAGCTGCTCGTCGCCAATCATCCGGTTGATCATCAGATTAACAACCCTGATCTCCAGCTGATTATTCCCTTTCCTGATGCAATCAGTGACATTGATCCTGAAAGGGGGATTCCAGAAGGTACCCAGTTTTTTCCCATTGAGATGTACCTCGGCCATGATGGCTACCTTCCCTAAATCGAGATAGACTTCGGATTTTAATCCAGATGAACCAGCTTCAACCAGCTTATAATCAAATGATTTTGTGTATGTTCCTGACCCCGAATAATACCGGATACCCGCATCCGGATGCTTGCTCCACGAAACGAGCTGGTCGAGCGTCACCTGATCCGGAGCTCCCCATCCCTGGGTAAAACTCAGTTGCCAGGGGCCGTTCAGCTCAATTTTGTCGGGAATCGTAATCACCTCCTGCCGGGTTTTCCCCTGGGCCGGGGTGATCACATAATCGCCGCCTTTCAGGATTTCCCGGTTCATGAAATTAACCGCCGGAGCATTTGCCTGCTGGTTAACTGAAACGGTATCCGCAATTTTCATGAGTGCATCAATTTCCTTCTCCGATAGAGCAACCGGCAGCTGAACCAGGTTCGCAAGCCCGCCGTTGAACGGCAATACCGACCGCATGTGCACTACCCCGACACTGCCGTGAACGGTTTTTGGACTTTTAGATCCTACACGGGCAACCTTCCCGTTGATCCAGAGGGTGGGGGTATTATCTTGATAGACCACTGCGATATGCGTCCAGCCCGTTATGGGCGTGGCATACACCAGTACTGGCGGGAAATAGGCTGCGCTGTGCTCCGTAACGCAGATTCCATTCGTCCCGGCACTGATTCCGGCACCGGCATCACGGGGGCTCCACAACTCATAACCCGGTGCAGCAAAAATCACATCGTTCCGTTCAACCGATGGGAATCCCTCATGGGTTTCCTCAGGCAATGAAATCTCCATGCCCGGTTTTACCCATCCGGCGATGGTGAAGGTTTTGATGGCTTCAACCGGTTTTGCTTTTGGCGTTTCCTTCAAAACCGGCTCAGGAACATCAAAACTGATCTGCTCAATACCATCGCGCCTGATTGAGGTGATACGCTCTGCTTCCTTCCCTTTACCCGGACTAAAAACAATAAACAGGGACCCGGATGATTTGAAATGCAGCGGTATGCAGGTGGAACCGTCCTTTTCTTCAAATACTGAGACCGGCTTCATGACGCCGGTTTCAGGATCCCAGACCTCAGGTTTCATCCCGGCAACGCGGAAACTGCAAACGATATCGGTGGACTCCTCTTCAGGGCTCGCCACAAAATAAACCTCGGTGCCGTTCACACTCCGGTGAATATAGTTGAGCGTTCCCCCGGAACTAAAATCGGGTTCGATACCCATCAGGGCCAGAGCCTCCGCGGGAGTCATCCCCTTTAAAACCCTTCCTTTCCCGACTTTCCGGTCGGCTTCATTGGCTGTGCCCCAAAGTTTTTGAGTCATTTCCCTGATTTGCTCATCCGATTTGGGATATCCTGATAAACCCGGAGCCTTTTCCGGGGGTGTGCCCAGAATGGTTGCTCCGGCTTCCACCAGTGTGCTGATTTTTTCGAGCAGGGCAATGCTCATCTCCTGATCATCGGGTAAAATAAGGAGCCTGTATTTCATTCCTGAGGGCACTGCCACGAGGCCGTCTTCTACCGATGCGTTTTTCAGAAATCCCTGTGGACTGATGCCGTCATAGTCATATCCCGATATTTTCACCGGCTGGAAACGCCTTTTCGGCTCTTCAGATTGTAAACTCAGGATGTCCGCCACAAAGGTTCCCTGCCGGAGCATGTACTGGCACCGGGCAACATATTCATTCCAGGCTTTTGAATCCTCCCACCAGGTCTGGGTCCGCTCAAAGTGAATACCCCAGGGACCCATGGTCATTCCCGGACGACGATCCTCTTTCCAGGGTTGCATAGCGTACCGGTGAATGATGAACCGGTTGACGCCGGCACAGAATGCCTTGTCGCCCAATGCTTTGATGTTGGCTGGATGAGCCAGCCACCGTTCATTGTCCCTCGAGGTAAACGCCTCGGCGCCGGTGACGGGCCGTCCGTTCACGTGTGCCAGCGACGACATCGCCTTGTTGGTCCAGAAATAGATCGCATCCGGCCACCAGAACTCGCTGATGGGTTCATCGATATAATTTCCGATATCCAGATCATTGCCCGGGGTTGTGTAACACTCCATGGAGAGTCGCAATCCATCCCGATTAGCCAGGGTACGCAGGTGCCCGATATAGTTTTCAGCCAAAAGGTCGGATACCGTTTGCCGGGCGTCACGCATGAACCGCTCTGACAGGTCTGCTGACTCCACCACATGCCCGGCCAGTGCCGGTAGATAGGGCGTCATATCGTAACCCCTGCGCCTTTTGAACTCTTCTTTCATTTTGGGAGTCCAGTTCTGTGGTCCGTTCTCCCAGCTATCGACATGGGTCGCGGTATAGGTTTTTCCGGCCAGCTGACCGGCATCTTTAACCAGTTTGCCGATCATACCGTTGTAATGTGTTTCGATGGCTTCCTGGCTAAGCTTATCACATTCGGGCCCTGATCCGGCAGCCGGAGCCGGGTGGTTTTTGACGCCGGTAAAGGTGTGCCCCAGGCGTAAAATGGTCCAGCTGATGGCCGAAGAGCCCTTTAATACCGGGGCTTCCCAGCTTAGTTGTCCGGTTGGGTCCATCTGCCCGGTCAGGTCGACAATCTCTGAAATCCGGATTACCGAGTCGGCTGAAGCCGGATAGGCCATCACCGAGATATCCCGGTAAAAACCCTCTACAGAGGGAGGCTTGGGGAGGGTGCCTGCGAATTTCGTCCCGGCAGGAACTTTTACCTGGCTCGAAACCACTGTCTGCATCGATTGATCGAGGGGTACCCACGGGCCGCCACTGCCGTTCCAGCCGGCATCGTTGTTCATGTTTATCTCAATGCCCAGCCGGCTGGCCTCGCCAAGCATGAATTTGAATAAGGAGCGCCACTCATCGCTCATGAAAGCCACCGGTCCCAGCGGGGCGCCCTGATCAACTTCCATAATGAGTGCACCGCCGACACCCGCCCGTTTCATGGCCTCCAAATCTGCCGTAATCCCTTCGCGGGAGATGTTGCCGTTGAGCCAGAACCAGAATACCCAGGTTCTCGCGTCATCCGGGGGCGTGACGAAATTTTTCGCCAGGTTTTTTTTATCGGGCTTCGTCTCTTTTACCGTGCATTGCATCAGGATTGATCCCGATAAAGCACATAACAGAATCAACGGCAACTTTTTCATCGGTAGTTTATTTTTTCACTCTGATCGGAAATGGCGGGCGTTTCGGTTCAACCGGAGGATTTTTCTTCAGCTCTTCCAGTGTCAGTTCGATGGCTTTTTGCAGCTGCGGATCGTTCCCTTTGAGTACTTCCGACGGGATCTGCTCGACCTCGATATCGGGAGCAACACCCACATTCTCAACAACGAATCCGTCCTGGGTCCAGATAGCCAGGTTAGGTGCGGTTACGGAGGCACCGTCGATGAATTCCGGGAATCCCATCACCCCAACCAATCCACCCCAGGTGCGTTTCCCGACCAATGTTCCCACCTTGAATTTGCGGAACATCCAGGGAAGCATGTCGCCGCCTGATCCGGCGGTTTCATCGATCAACATCACTTTCGGACCCTGAATGGAGGCACTGGGAGTTTTGAAATCCTTGCAGTACCGGGCGGTCCAGTTAGCCTGATAAGGCTGCTGCAGCAGGTCGATGACATAATTGGCCACCTGTCCGCCGGCATTGAAGCGCTCATCCACGATGATCGCCTTCCGGTTTGCCTGCGGAAAAAAGTACCGTTTGAAATACTCGTGACCCTGATTGGCCGTATTGGGCACATACACATAGGCAACCTGTCCGTTCGTGGCTTCTGTCACTTTTTTCAGATTACCCTCTACCCAGTCGCGGTTGCGCAGTTCACTCTCGCTGGCTACCGGCACCACTTTCACTATACGCGAGCCGGCTCCCTTCGGATCGGACCCGATGGTGAGTTCCACGATTTTCCCTGCCGTATTTTCGAAGTAGCTGAAAATATTCCGGGCTGCAGTGAGATCCTGACCGTTCACGGCAAGGATGTAATCACCAACCTGGGCATTGATGCCAGGTTCAGTGAGCGGGGAACGCAGGTTGGGGTTCCAGTTCAAGCCCCCGTAAATTTTTTTAATCTGATAGCGGTTGTCGCTGATCGTATAATCGGCGCCCAGCAAACCGCCACTAACCCTTTCGGGATTGTTCAGCCGGTCGCCGGCTCCCTGCAGCCGGTGATGCCCGACCACCAGCTCGCTGCACATCCACTGGATAACGGTATTCAGATCGTTCCGGCATGCGAGGTCCGGCAGAAACTGCTCATATTTCTTCTGCATGGCCGGCCAATCTGCACCATGCATCCCGGGATCATAAAAATAATCGCGGTTAACACG
>JAQWAJ010000035.1 GCA_028707745.1 Bacteroidales bacterium
CTGAAAACGACCTCCTTTGGGCAATTCCAGCGCTTCACGGACAAGTTTGTCCCCTTCGGCAATAAAACAGGATGATTCATCACGGTTCTTCTTCTGATCCAGCGACCGGATGAATTGAATCTGGGTTTTGGTGATCATATAGCTGATGGTAAGTGCGCAATTTACACTATTTTTATAATTTCGGACTCTCACTCAAGGAAGGTTTTAATGACCCGCTTCGGCAAAATAAATTTTCAAATCAGAAATGGTTGTGTTTTTATTCTGATATCCATTATCATGCTGGGATGCAGCCCGGTACGTTATGTACCCAAAGACCAGTATCTCCTGAAATCAAATAAAATTGAGTCTTCCGGTGGTGCTATTCCTAACCGCGATCTTGAATCTTACATCCGGCAAAAACCCAACAAAAAGATATTCGGATTCTGGCGGTTTCACCTGAGACTATATAATCTTTCAAAACCCGATAAGAAGAATGGATTCAATAATTGGCTCAGGAAAATAGGGGAGGAGCCGGTTATTTACAACCAGGCTGCTGCTGACGAAACCCTTAATCAACTGAAACATTACCTTGAAAACCTGGGCTATAAACATGCCCTGGTCAATGATACTGTCTCTTTTTCCAGAAAACGAGCCAGTGTTTTATACAGGGTTGATTTCGGACAACCCTTGATAGTCGACAGTGTCCGCCTCACCAGCCCTGATCTGGTAACTGACAAGGCGATCAACAAGCTGATTCTTCAGGATTCGGCGTCATCTTTGCTGAAACCTGCGATGCGTTTCGATCTGGAGGTACTTCGACTGGAAAGAATGAGGCTGACCAAATATCTGAGAGATCGTGGCTATTACGGATTTTCAAGAGAGTACGTCTATTTTAGCGCCGATACATTGAAGGGGAATCAGCTGGTTGATGTCTGGTTGGGTATCAAGAACCCGAAAGATGCCATCAGCAGCACCTCCACCATGAATTTTCATCCCCTGTACAGAATCGGTGATATCAGTATAAAAACAGATTTCAATACCTCTGACTATCTGCGTGATACTGCAAAATACATGACTTCTTCTGATACAATATTCTATCAGGGTACACAATTTCTTTACCAAGGCAAGCTAAATATGAAGCCTAGCTTACTGCATTCCTCGGTGATGTTCAAGCCAGGAACACTTTTCAGCCAGACCGAAGTTGACCGGACTATCGAGTCGTTCAGCTCTTTACGTAATTTCAAGCAGATCAAGGTCAATTTTACTCCGACCGGCAATCCTGCTGATTCCATTCAAAACCTGAATTGTCAGATTTTTTTGAGTCCGATGACCCGGCAATCTTATGATATTGCACTCGAAGGCACTTATTCTTCCGGAAATATCGGAGTATCCGGGAACCTTATCTATAAAAACCGTAATCTCTTAAGGGGCGCTGAGAGTTTTGAACTGAAATTCAAAGGAGCAGTGGAATTTCTGGCAAATTCAGTGTCTGACTTCAATAAAATGGTGGAATTCGGTGTTGACTCCCGGTTTGAGGTTCCCCGTGCCTGGCTCCCGTTTTCAATCAAACCTGGCTCCAAATTCGGCAAACCGCACTCCTCAGTCAGTATGAGTTATAACTATCAGCGCCGGCCTGATTTTACCCGAACCATTGCCAATGCTGCATACGGTTATAATTGGAAATCTCAACTATCACTGCACCAGATCAATATGTTTGAGTTCAATTATGTTAATGTGACAGAAATGTCGGAATCATTTTATGCAAGCATTAAAGATACCTATATCGAAAATAGCTTCCGCTCACACATGGTTCCGGCACTGAATTATACTTATACTTATACTGATCAGGCGATTAACAAGCAATCCAGCTTTTTCTATTTACGTGTCAGACCTGAAATTGCCGGTAATACTTTTTATGCTTATAACAGGTTGTCGGGCATGGTTAAACCGGAAAATGGTTATGAAATCTTTCAAACGCCCTTCTCCCAATATGCTGAAGCCGATATCGATCTACGATACCACTGGGTGATCAATCCGTCGAACAAAATGGCGTTCCGTTTCTTTGCCGGTGCCGGAGTTCCTTATGGGAACAGTGATGCCATGCCGTTTGAAAAAAAGTATTTTTCCGGTGGCTCTTCGGGTATCCGGGCCTGGCAGGTACGGTCGCTGGGTCCGGGATCCTATGTGATGCCTGATAATCAGAAAGGGATGTATCCGAATCAGTTGGGCGATTTGAAGCTGGAATTTAACGCGGAATACCGCTTCGATCTTTTCTCGACGATTAAGGGAGCGGTGTTTATGGATGCCGGAAATATCTGGGCGATCAACTCTTCGGATAGTAGGGTGGGAGCCGTGTTTAAAACAGCTGATTTTATAAATCAGATCGCCGTTGGAACCGGATTGGGCGTGAGGGTTGATCTTTCGTATTTCATTGGAAGGCTTGACCTTGGCATAAAACTACGCGATCCGGGCGCTGTATCAGGTCCCCAATGGATACCGGGCAACCGGAAGTATCAATGGAGCGATCTGGTACTAAACTTCGGAATCGGTTACCCATTTTGACGGACTTTATCCATCTTAAGTTATATTTGTAGATTCATTAAAAATATTGGTCATGAAAATTCTTGATGTAGTAAAACCGGGTGTAGTAACCGGTAAAGATGTACAGAAGATATTTAGTATCGCAAAACAGAACAATTTTGCAATTCCTGCCGTCAATGTTGTTGGAACAAACTCTGCAAACGCAGTCATGGAAGCTGCCCGTACAGCCAAAGGCCCTGTTATGATTCAGCTTTCCAATGGGGGTGCTTCATTCTGGGCTGGCAAAGGGTTATCGAATGACAATCAGCAATCCGCAATTCTCGGCGGTATTTCAGCAGCCCGCCATATTCACCTGGTTGCCGAAGCATACGGTATTCCGGTCATTGTTCATACCGACCATGCTGCTAAAAAACTTCTTCCCTGGATTGATGGACTGTTGGATCAGGGTGAAAAACATTTTGAGCGCCACGGAAAACCTCTGTATAGCTCACACATGCTTGATTTGTCAGAAGAATCTTTGGTGGAAAACATCGAAATCAGTAAAAAGTATCTTGCCCGCATGAGCAAAATCGGGATGACGCTTGAAATCGAACTCGGTGTAACCGGTGGTGAAGAAGACGGAGTTGATAACACTGACGTTGATAATGCTTTATTATATACCCAGCCTGAACATGTAGCTTACGCTTATTCTGAGCTGATGAAAGTAAGCGACCAGTTTACCATCGCTGCATCATTCGGTAACGTTCACGGCGTTTACAAACCGGGAAATGTAAAACTTCATCCGATCATCCTGAAGAATTCACAGGACTATATTGAAAAGACCCTGAAAACCGGACCAAAACCAGTTAATCTCGTTTTCCATGGTGGTTCAGGTTCAACTCGGGAGGAAATCCGTGAAGCCATCTCCTATGGCGTTATCAAAATGAATATTGATACAGATACCCAGTGGGCTTACTGGACCGGTGTCAGGGATTATTATGAAAAAAACAAAGGATATTTGCAGACCCAGATTGGTAATCCTGAAGGAGCAGATAAACCGAACAAGAAAAAATATGATCCCCGCGTAGTATTGCGCGAAGGTGAAAAGACCCTGATTGCCAGATTGCAACAGGCTTTTGAAGATCTGAACTGCATCGATCGGTTATAAAATTCCGGAATCGGCACTGAAAAAAGCTTCAGGGAAATTTCCATTGAGGCATTCAAAATGCATCTAATACCGGTAAAAGGAGGTTGTCATGACCAAGTTTTACCGGTATCTTTTTACCCGATCGGAATTAAGGGGCGTGCTGATATTGAGCTTTGGGGTTATCCTGATCCGGGTTCTGGCTTATGCGATCGGTCCGGATAAAGGCGGACTCAGTCCAGATACGCTGGTGCGGTCGCCGGCTGACTCTTCGGGGCAATCGAAGAAAAAGGCAGCGCTAATCGAGATCAATTCAGCTGACAGTTTAGCCTTACTCGACCTCCCGGGAATAGGCCCGTCATTTGCCAAACGGATACTCAAGTACAGGCAGATGCTCGGGGGCTTTGCGTACAAGGAACAACTGAAAGAGGTATATGGAATGGATTCAGCCCGCTTATCAGGTTTTATCCGGTTGATCCGGGTTGATACCATGAAGATCCGGAAGCTGGATATCAATAAAGCCACTTTCAAAGAACTGCTTGCCCATCCTTATCTGGAGTATGAACAGGTAAAGGCGATAGCCAGGTTCCGTGATAAAAAGGGGCATCTGGAATCCCCCGGTGAACTCTGGGCTGCAGGGGTGCTGGCCGACTCTTTGTGGGGATGCCTGTCACATTATCTGGTAGCCCGGGATTCAATAATAAAAGAGAAGTAGTTTTGGATTTATTATTTTTTTTGTTTTTCTTTGCAGTCCAATTTTCGGTTAACTGAACGCATTTAAAAGTATTAACGTATGATCATTATTCCGGTAAAAGAAGGTGAGAACATAGAAAGGGCTCTCAAAAAATTCAAACGCAAATTTGAGAAAACTGGTGTTGTTAAAGAGTTAAGAGCACGTCAGGCTTTTACAAAACCTTCTATCAAACGGCGTCAGGAGATGCTTCGTGCTGCTTATGTCCAGGGTCTGCAGCAGGCAGAAGAAAACGAATAGCCCAACAGTTTTTCTGACCCGAAACAATCTTTACATTTTTTCGTTATCTTTAGGTAAAGATTCGGGATCATGATAGATGCTGTTGGTTTGTTTATTAGGTTTCTTCATACTGAAAAAAGATATTCCCCGAATACTGTGCTGTCGTATGAAACTGATCTCAATCAGTTCCTTACCTTCGTTGCAGAGCACGATTCAATAGATTCAATAACTGATTGTACCACCAAGCAAATCCGTAATTGGGTTATCTCAATGCTTGACGATGGTATGTCGCCAAGGTCCGTAAACCGGAAAACCACTGCTTTACGCAGATTCTACCGATTTTGCCAACAGGAAGGTCTGATCAAAAGTAATCCTGCAGATTTCCTTCCGTCGGTGAAAGCCCCCAAACCGCTACCCGTTTTTATGGAAGAGAGCCAGATGCAAACGATTCTGGATACACCGGTCCCGGAAGGCTATCCGGAGGTTCGGGATTTACTCATACTGGAATTACTTTATGGTACAGGAATGAGGCTTAGTGAGCTGATTGGGCTAAGAGATAAGGATATCGATTTCAGTCGCAATCAGATCAAGGTTTTCGGAAAACGACAGAAGGAGAGGATCATTCCGGTTACGCTGGAATTGGTTGAGCAGATGAAAAATTATATAAACACCCGCGACTACGCCTTGAATACTTCAGATGGAGGCTATCTGATTTTGACCGATAAAGGGCAGAAAGCCTATCCGAAGCTGATTTACCGGGTTGTTCACGATGCGCTTGGAACGGTTACCAGTTCGGGCAGAAGAAGTCCTCATGTATTAAGGCATACCTACGCAACGCATCTTTTAAACCGGGGCGCGGAGCTGAATGCAATCAAGGAATTGCTTGGACATGCAAGCCTGAGCGCTACCCAGGTCTATACTCATACTGGATTTGAAAAGCTTAAACAAGTTTACCAAAAGGCTCATCCAAGAGCCTGAACACTAAAAATAAGGAGAAAATACTTATGACAATTAAGATTCAATCCGTGCATTTCGATGCTGATCAGAAACTTCTGAATTTCATCGAAGAAAGAGTCAACAAGTTAAGTCTGTTTGACGATACCATTTTAGGTGCAGAAGTGATCCTTCGTTTGGACAAGAATGAGAATACCGAGAACAAACTCAGTGAGATACGTCTTATTATATCCGGATATGACCTCTTTGCCAAGAGGCAATGTAAATCATTTGAAGAAGCTGTAGATCAGACTATTGAAGCGCTTAAAAATCAGTTGTTAAAACAAAAAGGCAAAAAAACGATCAGGTAAAAAAAATAATTTCTAAAAGTTTTGATGTGTAATTTCTATGTACTACATTTGCAGACCCAAAACTGGCAATGGGAGAGTTCTTTTTGTAATTGCGTTTTAGGTTGAATTTGCCAATGTAGCTCAGTTGGCCAGAGCAGCTGATTTGTAATCAGCTGGTCGGGGGTTCGAATCCCTCCATTGGCTCAGATTTGACCATCACATAGGGGGGAGATACCAAAGTGGCCAACTGGGGCAGACTGTAAATCTGCTGTCGTACGACTTCGGAGGTTCGAATCCTCCTCTCCCCACGTGCGGCGGGAATAGCTCAGCGGTAGAGCATTAGCCTTCCAAGCTAAGGGTCGCGGGTTCGAATCTCGTTTCCCGCTCTGAGATTAGCCGACTTAGCTCAGCTGGTAGAGCGCGTCCTTGGTAAGGACGAGGTCACGGGTTCAAGTCCCGTAGTTGGCTCAGAATATAAGGTGTAATCATTATTTAGTAAAATAAACTGAACAAAAAAAGGTAGCCATGGCTAAGGAAAAATTTGATAGGTCAAAACCACACGTCAACATTGGTACAATCGGCCACGTTGACCATGGTAAAACTACTTTGACTTCTGCCATAACAATGGCCCTAAACAAAAAGGGCTGGTCAGATGTAAAGAGTTTTGATTCAATTGACAACGCTCCTGAAGAAAAGGAGAGAGGTATTACTATTAACACAGCCCATGTTGAGTATCAAACGGCAACCCGTCACTATGCTCACGTTGACTGTCCCGGACATGCTGACTATGTTAAAAACATGGTTACTGGTGCAGCTCAGATGGACGGTGCTATTCTGGTAGTAGCAGGTACTGATGGTCCTATGCCACAGACCCGCGAACACATCCTGCTCGCCCGTCAGGTAAACGTTCCGCGAATTGTTGTTTTCATCAACAAATGCGATATGGTTGATGATCCCGAACTTCTCGAGCTGGTTGAAATGGAAATCCGCGAATTGCTGACATTCTATAAATATGACGGTGATAATACTCCTGTCATCCTGGGTTCCGCTCTTGGTGCTATGCACGAAGAACCGAAATGGGTTGAGAAAGTATATGAACTGATGGATGCAGTTGATACCTGGATTGAATTACCTCCAAGGGCAATTGATAAACCTTTCCTGATGCCGGTTGAAGACGTGTTCTCCATCACTGGCCGTGGTACAGTTGCTACTGGTAGAATCGAAGCCGGTGTTGTGAATACGGGTGACGAAATTCAGATTGTTGGTCTTGTTGAAGGAATAGGCCGGAAATCAGTTGTAACGGGTGTTGAAATGTTCCGTAAAATTCTGGACCGCGGTGAAGCCGGTGATAACGTTGGTTTGTTGCTCCGCGGTGTTGATAAAGACGAAATTCGTCGTGGACAGGTCATCGCAAAACCAGGTTCGATTACTCCTCACACCAAAGTTAAGGCTGAGGTTTACATCCTGAAAAAAGAAGAAGGTGGACGCCATACTCCATTCCACAATAAATATCGTCCGCAGTTCTACATCAGGACACTGGACGTTACCGGAGAAATTCTTCTTCCGGAAGGAACCGAGATGGTTATGCCGGGTGACAACCTGACTATCACCATTCAGCTTATCACTCCTGTAGCTATCGACCGCGGTCTCCAGTTCGCTATCCGCGAAGGTGGCCGTACGGTAGGTGCCGGACAGGTAACTGAAATTCTTGAATAATATTAATCAGTAAAGGATGATCCGGTGAATAGCCGGATCAACCTTTTCTACGGACGTAGCTCAATTGGTAGAGCAGCGGTCTCCAAAACCGCAGGTTGGGAGTTCGAGTCTCTCCATCCGTGCCTAGTGCTTAAGCAATGAAAGTCAATACCTATTTAAAAGAATCGTACGACGAGCTGGTCCACAAAGTATCCTGGCCAACATGGGCTGAATTGCAGAATTCAGCTATTGTTGTTCTGGTTGCTTCTTTGATTATAGCCGTTATTGTTTTGGTGATGGATCTCGCATTTAAAAATGTGATGGAGGTCATTTACAATATGGTTTTTTAACCTAACCAAATAATGAGCCAGAACGAAAAGAAATGGTATGTCCTGAGAGCGATCGGCGGTAAGGAAAAAAAGGTTAAAGAGTATATTGAAAGCGAAATTACTCATCACAACCTGCAGGATTATATTTCGCAGGTTTTAATTCCTACCGAAAAGATCTATCAGATCAGAAATGGTAAAAAGGTATCCAAGGAGAGAAGTTATCTCCCGGGATACGTTTTGATCGAAGCTGTTTTGACCGGGGAGGTTCCACATATTTTGAAAAACGTGCCCAATGTGATCGGTTTTTTGGGTGAGGACCGTGGTGGAGCTCCTGTACCGATGAGACAATCAGAAGTTAACCGGATTTTAGGTAAGGTTGATGAATTGTCTGAAACCGATGAAGAACTGAATGTTCCCTTCTTTGTTGGTGAAGCTGTTAAAGTGGTTGATGGACCTTTTAATAGTTTTTCCGGCGTTATTGAAGAAGTGAATAATGAAAAGAAAAAGCTGAAAGTAATCGTCAAGATTTTTGGACGAAAAACACCGTTGGAACTCAGTTTTATGCAGGTGGAAAAGGAATAGGGGCATCCGGCGATTCTAGCTTCCAAAGAATCCGAAGAACTTATCCTCCTCTGTTTTTATTCTCCGCAGGATGTTACAACTGCGAAACCTGTATGAGTGTTTATAATAAATTAGAAATCGTATGGCAAAAGAAGAAACGGGAATCATCAAATTGCAGATCCGGGGTGGGGCCGCAAACCCTTCACCACCTGTTGGTCCTGCTTTGGGTTCTAAGGGAGTCAATATTATGGACTTCTGCAAGCAATTCAATGCTCGTACCCAGGATAAAGCCGGAAAAATTATTCCCGTGGTGATAAGGGTTTTTAGTGATAAGTCATTCGAATTTGTCACAAAAACTCCGCCTGCAGCTGTTCAATTGATCGAGATATCCAAAATTAAAAAGGGTTCAGCCGAACCCAATCGTGTTAAAGTTGGATCGGTCACTTGGGAACAGATTCGTTTGATTGCTGAAGATAAAATGGAAGATTTAAATGCTTTCACCATTGAATCAGCTATGAAGATGGTCGCAGGAACAGCACGGAGCATGGGAATATCAATTAAAGGTGATGTAGCCTTATAATGAAGGAGTTATCATGGCTAAACTAACCAAGAACAGAAAAGTCGCCCTCGCAAAAATCGAGGCCGAAAAAGTGTATACCCTGACAGAAGCATCAAGCCTGGTTAAACAGGTTTCCACCGCAAAGTTTAACGCTTCCGTGGATATTGATGTACGGCTCGGGGTCGATCCCAGGAAGGCCAATCAAATGGTCCGTGGCGTTGTCACATTGCCCCATGGCACAGGTAAAGTAATTCGGGTTCTGGCGCTTGTCACCCCGGATAAAGAAGCCGAAGCTAAAGAGGCAGGTGCAGATTTCGTAGGTCTTGACGACTATGTCGAAAAGATCAAAGGAGGCTGGACCGACGTCGACGTGATTATTACGATGCCCTCCTGCATGGCAAAAATAGGACCTCTCGGACGCGTACTCGGTCCGCGCGGATTAATGCCGAACCCGAAAACGGGAACTGTTACCATGGATGTTGGAAAAGCTATTGCCGATGTGAAAAAAGGCAAGATCGACTTTCGTGTTGATAAATTCGGTATCGTTCACGCCGGTGTTGGAAAAGTTTCGTTTGATGCTGGAATGATTGCGGATAATGCCCGCGAACTTCTCCAAACTATCCTCAAACTGAAACCGTCCGCTGCTAAAGGTGCTTACGTTAAAAGCATTTATATGTCAAGCACCATGAGTCCTGGTATTCCGATTGACCCAAGGTCAATTGACTCTTAATACCCTAAAATGAGAATTTACAAATCATGAAACGGGAAGATAAAAACGTCATAGTTGAACAACTGACCAATGAAATCAATCAGGCAAAGCATTTCTATATTGCCGACATTGGTGGGTTGGACGCAAGTGAAACGATTGCTTTACGTATAGTTTGTTACAAAGAGGATATTAAATTACTCGTTGTAAAGAACACCCTCCTTCAAAAAGCATTAGAACGCGCTGAAGGCCAATATGAGGAATTGTA
>JAQWAJ010000036.1 GCA_028707745.1 Bacteroidales bacterium
CCCTGTCCGGTTCCGAGATTGAAGAACTCGAAATGGGTTTCATTTTTCCCGTCGAGGAGTCTGCGGATGGCTTTTACATGTGCCTTGGCAAGATCTGTTACATGGATATAATCGCGGATGGCTGATCCGTCAGGAGTCGGATAGTCATTTCCAAAAATTTTCAACTCATCGCGCAACCCGGCAGCTGTTTGGGTAACATAGGGAATCAGATTGTTCGGAACACCCTGCGGGAGTTCACCGATCAATGCCGACGGGTGGGCCCCGATCGGGTTGAAATATCTCAGGGCGATCACTTCCAGTGCGGGCATTGCGCGGACGCTGTCGTGCAGAATCTCTTCGCAGATTTGTTTGGTTTTGCCATAAGGCGATTCAGCCGGCAGGATAGGCGCTGCTTCGGTGACCGGAAGGTCTTTCGGCTGGCCGTAAATGGTACAGCTTGAGGAGAATACGATCGAGGGCACTTTGTATTTCTCCATGCTCTCGAGCAGGTTTATCAGGGAAACCAGATTGTTCCGGTAGTATTTGAGAGGCAACTCAACGGATTCACCCACTGCCTTGGATGCAGCAAAGTGAATGACGGCTTTCAGCCCGGGATATTTACCGAAAAACTGATCTACCAGCGGCTTGTCGCACAGATCGAATTTCTCAAATGCGGGCCTGACCCCGGTGATTTTTTCAATTCCGTCGAGCGTATCCAGCGTGGAGTTCGAAAGATCATCCACGATAACCACTTCATAACCTTCATTAATCAGTTCAACAACTGTATGCGAGCCGATGTATCCGGTACCCCCGGTAACAAGAATCAATTCTTTCATTCTGCAATTTTTTTAACTGAACCCATTTCTAATTTATACTGAACCTGACTTTCGGGGCAGGTAGCGATCCCGTTGGAGTCAAACAATAACTTATGCCCGTATTCGCTCATCCATCCGGTTTGACGTGCCGGATTTCCTACTACCAGTGCATAAGGAGCCACGCTTTTGGTCACAACGGCCCCTGCACCGATAAAGCAATACTCTCCCAGCGTGGTGCCGCAAACTATCGTGGCATTGGCTCCGATCGAAGCGCCTTTTTTAACGAGGGTCGTTTCATATTGACCCCGGCGGTTGACCCCGCTGCGAGGGTTAATCACATTGGTGAAAACCATCGAGGGGCCGAGAAAAACATCATCTTCGCAGATGACCCCCGAGTAGATCGATACATTATTCTGGATCTTGACATTGTTCCCCAGAGTCACCCCAGGAGAAACCACCACATTCTGACCGATGTTGCATCTTTCACCGATGATGCAGTCTGGCATGATATGCGTAAAATGCCAGATTTTCGTTCCTGCACCAATCACACAGCCGGGATCAATGATGGCGGATTCGTGAGCGTAAAAGTCTGTATTACTCATGGTTAATGATATTCAGAAGGGTGGAGCAAATGGTATCCAGTTGTTCCACATCCATTTCCGTATGAATGGGTAGCGACAGCACCGATTTGCACAAATGTTCGGTTACCGGGAAATCTCCCTCATGGTAGCCCGCAAAAGCGAAGGCTTTTTGTATGCTGAGTGGAACCGGGTAGTAAACCATGGAAGGGATTCCTTTCTCTTTCAGCTGCTTCCTCACCGAATCCCGGATTTTGGGGTCAAGAAGTATTGTATACTGATGGTACACATGCGTACCAAAGCTGGCTACCTGAGGTATCCGGATAGCCGGATTGGAGCCCAGGCGTTTGTGATAGTACTCTGCGACTGTTCTGCGGCGTTCGATAAAATCATCCAGGTTTCTCAGGTTTACCCGCAGGATTGCAGCCTGAATGGTATCGAGACGGGAATTGACCCCGATCATTTCATGATGATATTTGACTTTGGCTCCGTGGTTAATGATCATTTCAATGATTTCGGCCAGATGCGGATCAGTCGTAAACAGCGCTCCACCATCGCCGTAACAGGCCAGCGGCTTGGTCGGGAAAAAGGAAGTCGTGCCAATATTCCCAATGGTACCGGTCATGGCTGATGTTCCGTCGGGGCCGGTATAAACCGACCCAAGCGATTGTGCATTGTCCTCGATAATGAATAAACCATGTTCCCCGGCAATCTTCTGAATCTGATACATGTCGGCGGGTTGGCCAAACAGATGTACGGGCACGATTGCACGGGTTCTCGGGGTAATAGCCTGTTTCAGTTTTTCAGGATCAATATTGAATGTTAGCGGGTCAACATCTGCCAGAACCGGCTTCAGCCCGAGCAGCACAAGCACTTCAACGGTTGAGATAAAGGTGAAATTCGAGGTGATCACTTCATCACCCGGTTGCAGCTTCAGCGCCATGAGCGCAATCTGGAGCGCATCCGTCCCATTGGCACAGGGCATCACATAAGGAACTGACAGATAGGCGGCCAGTTCATCGCGGAAAGCTTTTAAAGCCGGACCTTTAATAAATACTGATGAATCCAGAACCTCTGCAATACCCGCATCTATCTCCGGTTTCAGGCGTTGGTATTGCGACCGGATATCCACCATCTCGATTTTTTTCATGAGGCTGAGGGACTAAAATGAATGAGAAGCGAAAATAACCATTTTCAGGCTCTTTTTGATCAAACGGAATCAGATAGGCTAAAATTGTATTCCGCAATTCGGACAAATGTTGAATTGTTAGTATCTTTGTTCATTACTATGGAAACCATTCAAGCAATACAACGGCTCTTATTTCTGGAAGATTGTCTGATCATTCCGGGTTTGGGTGGTTTTGTATCGCGTTACCGATCGGCAGTCATTGATCAGGCTACCGGAACCTTCACTCCCCCCGCAAAAGAGATCGTTTTTAATGGTGAATTGGTGCAGAATGACGGTGTGCTGGTCGATTATTTATCGGATAAAAACGGAGTATCTGCAGATATTGCCCGTTCGCAGGTTGACCTTTTTGTGCAGGAAACTATCGGAAAGCTCGAAAATGGCGATCCGGTATTCATTGAAGGGGTAGGCCAGTTTATTTTGGGCAGGGACAGCCTGATCCGGTTTCAGACAGATCCGGGTACCAACCTTTTTCTGGAGGCATTCGGTCTGGCATCGTTCCGCCTGCATGAGGTGGTGCACGAGAACCATACCGGTTTCGGCGTGGCTCCGGCCGTGCGCGCCGGAGATTCTCCAAGGACCATCGAGTTTGCGGTAGATCAGAAACCCAGGACTTTTCATCATCACAACCTCAGGCGTATTGCGATTGCCATGCCTTTGCTGATAGCCTTTTCCCTATTGCCCTTCAACTCCAGGATTTCAGATACCCTGATTTCTTCACATGCCGGAATGACCCCTGAGCCATCCCTTTTTCATCTGAACTATCCTGATCCGATACCGACCGATACCTCCCGGCTGATTGTTTACCCGATCACCGATAGTCTGGCCGCCGGTCCCCTTTCTGCAGACAGTGTGGCTGTTGAACCTGTAATATCTGAAAAAACAGTTGTGGCACCTGTTGCGGAAGCGGTTAAAGCTGAGGTACCCAAGGCGGTTGGAGGAAAATACCCGGTGATTGCCGGCTGCTTCAAGATGAAAGAAAATGCCGAGCGGTTATACAAAAGATTGGTTGATAAAGGATATCCGGCCAAGATGACTCCCATGAGAAATGGCCAGATGTATAAGGTTACCGTACAGACTTTTGCCACACGCAGAGAAGCAATCAGCGGACTGGCCCGCCTGAAAGACGCAGAACCCGATCTCGAGCTCTGGGCCTCGTTGTAGTTTTCCCTCTCCTTTTCCTGATGTTACTTAACGATAGCCCCGTTTTGTATGGCTTGTTCCGGTGTGGCAAAGATCAGCCGTCCCTGATTATCTTCGGCGAGAAGAATCATCCCTTTTGATTCGATGCCCTTGATTTTGCGAGGCTCCAGATTGGCCAGCAATAAAATCTGTTTACCGATCACCTCCTGAGGTTCGAAATGCTCTGCAATGCCTGAAACCACCGTGCGGATATCGATCCCGGAATCCACTTTCAGCTTCATCAGTTTCTGTGTTTTCGGAACCTTTTCGGCTTCGAGGATCGTAGCGACCCGGATATCCATGGCCGAGAAATCATCATAGGATATGGCAGGTTTGGCCGGAGCGATTCCCACTGATTTGGCTTCGTTGGCTTTTTTGGTTTCGAGTAGTTTGTTTACCTGGTACTCGACCTGGGAATCCTCGATCTTTTCGAAGAGCAATCCTGGCTTTTCCATTTGGTGACCGGCTTTGATCAGGTCTACCGAACCGATTGCCGACCAGGGCATTTCAGAGATATTCAGATAGGTGCGGAGTTGCTTCATCGTAAACGGAAGAAATGAATCCATCAGGATGGTCAGATTTGCTGTGATCTGAATGGCTACATGCAGGATGGTGGCTACCCGTAAAGGATCGGTGGCGAACAGTTTCCACGGCTCCGTTTCGGCCAGATATTTATTTCCGAGGCGGGCAAGGCTCATGGCTTCGCTCAGGGATTCACGGATGCGGAATGCTTCAAGGCTCTGTGCGGTTCTGGATTTGATTTTTGCAATTTCTGCCAGCGTGGATGTATCGTAGTCGTTCAGTATGCCGGCATCAGGGCATTTACCATCAAAGTATTTTTGGGTCAGTACCAGCGTCCGGTTCACAAAATTACCAAGTACAGCAACCAGCTCGTTGTTGTTCCGTGTTTGAAAATCCTTCCAGGTGAAGTCGTTATCCTTGGCCTCGGGGGCATTGGCGGTCAGAACATACCGCAGTACATCCTGTTTGCCCGGAAAATCATCGAGATATTCATGGAGCCAGACAGCCCAGTTCCGGGAGGTTGAAATTTTATCGCTTTCGAGATTCAGAAATTCATTGGCAGCTACAAAATCCGGCAGGATATATCCGCCATGGGCTTTCAGCATCGCCGGAAACATGAGACAATGAAACACGATATTATCTTTCCCGATAAAATGAATCAGCCGGCTATCTTCTGATTTCCAGTATTTTTCCCAGTCAGGAGTCAGTTCGCGGGTAGCCGAAATATAGCCGATCGGGGCATCGAACCAAACATAGAGAACCTTTCCGTCGGCGCCTTCAACCGGAACCGGTACACCCCAGTCGAGATCGCGGGATACCGCACGCGGCTGCAGGCCCTGGTCGAGCCATGATTTGCACTGGCCGAAAACATTAGTGCGCCATTCGGTATGATCTTCAAGAATCCATTTTTTTAACCAGGCTTCATGCTTGTCAAGAGGAAGATACCAATGCTTGGTTTCTTTTAATATCGGGGCATTTCCGCTAAGCATGGATTTTGGATTGATCAGGTCCATCGGGCTGAGCGAGGAGCCGCACTTTTCGCACTGATCGCCATAAGCCTTTTCATTGCCACAATGGGGGCAAGTGCCTGTGATATATCGATCTGCGAGAAATTGCTGATTGGCTTCGTCATAAAACTGTTCCGATGTTTTTTCGATAAACTCACCGGCATCATAGAGCTTACGGAAGAAGGCCGATGCAGTTTCGTAATGTATCGGAGCAGAAGTGCGATGATAGATATCGAAATTGATTCCAAACCGGGCAAATGAATCTTTCATCTGGTTATGATACCGGTCGACAATGTCCTGAGGAGACACTCCTTCGGCCTTTGCTTTCAGCGTGATAGGAACGCCGTGCTCGTCCGATCCGCAAATAAACAGCACATCTTTTCCATTCTGGCGAAGATATCGCGTATATATATCTGCCGGGACATAGGCTCCGGCCAGGTGACCGATATGAACAGGGCCGTTTGCATAAGGCAGGGCGGCTGTGACGAGGTAGCGTTTGTAATCAGACATCAGACTTATTTATGAATCGCAAAATTAGTAAAGAAAATGGATGAACGAATTGATTTGGGCAAAGCTGGTGAGCAACTTGCCGTGGATTACCTCCTGACCAAAGGTTTTGTCATTCTCGAGCGTAACTGGAGGTTTATCCATAAGGAAATTGACATTATTGCCCGCGAAGGGAATGACATTGTGGTGGTGGAGGTGAAAACCCGCCATGCTCCGGTGAGGGAATTGCCCGAACAGGCCATCAATCGTCAGAAGATGCAGTTTCTGGTTTCAGCAGCAAATGCTTATGTGAAATATAACCGGATCTCGCTGGAGGTGCGCTTCGATGTGATTAATGTGGTATACGAAAAGGGGGTGCCGGATATTGCCCTGATCAGGAATGCATTTTTTCCGACTCTTTATTAGTCCAGCGCTGTAATACCTTACGCAACTCTTCAGCACGGAAAGGCTTTGATATATAATCATTCATTCCCGCGGCGAGACAGGTTTCGCGATCGCCTTTCATGGCGTTGGCGGTCATGGCGATAATATGAACCCGATGCTGACTGGATATGGATTTTTCATGTTCCCGAATCCGATGAGTGGCTTCAAGTCCATCCATCACCGGCATTTGTATATCCATGAAAATCAGATCGAATCGTCGTTTGTGAAATTTATCAAGAGCCTCTTCGCCGTTTTCAGCAATATAGGTTTCATAACCCAGTCGCTGAAGGTTCAGCAGGGCGATACGCTGATTGATCTTATTGTCCTCCACCAGCAAAACGGTAGGGGCATTGCTCTCAGTCTCCTCAACCTCGAATACCTCATTTTCAGCTTCCGTTTCTTCCGCAACCGGATACTCTTCAGCGGGTTCCATAACCTTTGGCGGAGTGGGAATGTGGACTACTTTCTGGATGATTTTGCTGAGGTCGAGTATTTTGATCGGCTTATTCAGGAATCCTTTAAAACCGGTTCTCTCCAGCTCCTCAGGGGTGATAATGTCGGCGATGGAGGAGAGCATGATGAGTTTGTTCGAGCAGAGAGCGGGATCTTCAGCAATTTTTCGGGCAAAGGTAATGCCGTCCATGCCGGGCATCTGGCAGTCGACCAGGATTACGTCGAATTCGTTTGCGGTTCCGGCAACATTTCGCAGCAGTTTCAGTCCGGTTTCCGCATCGGTAAGCTCTTCCGACTGGCATTGCCAGTACTCCAGATATTTGTGGAAGATCTGAAGATTGGTTTCATTATCATCGATGACTAAAATCCGAAGATTTTTAAGTTCATCATTTCCGGATTCTTTCTGTTCTTCGGTGGTTTCATCCTCAGCAAACCGGGCAGAAAACCAGAAAGTTGAACCTTTTCCGATCTCACTCTCGACGTCGATCGTCCCGTGCATCATTTCAACGAGTCGCTTGCTGATGATTAACCCCAGGCCGGTTCCGCCGAATTTCCGTGTGATGGATGCATCAACCTGTGAGAACGATTTGAAGAGTTTTTCCTTCTGGTCGCGGCCAATCCCGATCCCGGTATCGCTGATCTTAAATACGAATTTTAATTGATTACCGATTTTTTCCGATACCGAGCAGGAGATCAGAACTTCTCCCCTGGTAGTGAACTTGATCGCATTGTTGACCAGGTTCAGCAATACCTGTTTAAGCCGCAGCGGGTCGCCGATCAGGGAATTCGGAATGTTGGTATCAAGATCAGTCACCAGGTTGAGGTTTTTCCTGATAGCCTTGATGGCCATGTTGTCGGCAACTTCTTCAATGATACGGGTCAGGTTGAAAGGAACCAGTTCGAGCTCCAGCCTGTTGGCCTCAATTTTTGAAAAGTCGAGGATGTCATTGATAATAGCCAGAAGGGTATTCGCCGAACTTTCGATGATCTGGACGTACTCTTCCTGCTCTTCCGTCAGATCAGATTTTGTAAGGATTTCGGTCATTCCGATGATCCCGTTCATCGGAGTCCTGATTTCATGCGACATATTGGCCAGAAAGTTGCTTTTCGCCTGGTTCGCGGCTTCGGCCTGTTCTTTTGCATTCAGGATATCGATGGTCCTCTCACGGATACGTTCCTCAAAATCGTGCCGTAAAGCCGAGAACTCCGCTGCAACATGATTGAAGTTTTCAGTCGACTGGCGGATTTCGGTATAATCGTAAGAGGGGAAAAGCAGTCCGGATTCACCTTTTGCCAGTCGTGAGGTTGCCACATGGATATCTTTGAGGAAAAGATCGATAGCCAGATAATGGATAAAAATGATCAGACCCATGATCAGGGCTGAGAGCCCGGCAAAAATCACAATCGGTTTTATATTCAGGTAATTGTCACGAACATACATGGCGGTAATGACCACCGTTAGGGTCGAAAAAACAACCAGAATCATAAAAGAAATTCTGAGTGAAAGGACCTTTGGCTGCGTGAGGGGCAGATTTCGTTTAATGGTTTCCTGGTGTATATTCGAGCGCAGGGTACCGCTCAGGAATTCGGTTATCAGATAAGCCCAGTAAGAATATATACCCACCGCCAGCAAAGCTCCGAGACAGAGTATCAGAACCCCTTTTAGGTCATGGGTGGTCAGGAACACGTAAATGGCGAGTGTCAGTCCGACCAGGGAGGAATATATGATCGAAACGATAAAATTATCGCGGGGAAACTTAAGATAATTGTTGGCAAACTTCGCGAACTTTTCGTCGCTGAGCCGTTCAACCGGTTTCCAGCTGAGTCCTGAAACCAGCGTATGGTTGATGGTCCTGGGGACCGTCAGGAATCCTGAGATTCCGATGCGGTTAAGCAGTCCATAATGTATAAAATGAATCAGGGTGGTGCTGGCCGTGGCAATAATGGCGACCAGGATTCCGGATTTCAATACTTCAGGGGGAAAAGTATGCAGGCTCGAAACCAGGAGAATGGCATAATAGGTGGCAAACCAGGATCCGATGACTGAGAAAAGAGCTACAGCAAAGGTGAAAGATACCCTCCGGGCCAATCCTGAAAAGACGGTTCTAAGGAAAAAACCTGTTACCCGATAACTCTGAAATTGCTGCAGTGGCATAAGCGTAACTCAATTCCACAAATTTATCATTTTACAGCCAGCAATCAATTTTTTTCTTTGAGCTTCCTTCTGTCCGGCATTTTAAATGAGCAGGTTGCATCCTCTCAGATCGCTATTGTCGAACCTGCCCAGAACTTCAAAACTGCCATCCGGGTTTCTGCGCCCCAGGTCCTGAGTCTGAATGAAAGAGCAGGAGTAACGGTTTGCCAGGTCAATGACATCGATACCTCCGGATTTTCCATCTGGCATGCGGATGAAAGGATCGTATGGATCGCGGATCAGCACCTGCATCCAGTCAGGGGTTCGGTATACGCCTTCGCCCGTTGACCAGGCTTGTGAAAGCAGTTCGGTCATGCCATATTCGGAGCCGATTTTTTCGAGATGGAATGCAGTTTTCAGTATATCGTGCAATTCATTCCGGGTGAGCTCCTCGCGCCGGCCTTTCATGCCACCGGTTTCGATCACGAGGACGTCTCTCAGGTCCATAGGAAACTGCCCGGCCAGGTCGAGCAAGGCGAATGATACCCCGATAAGCATCGTTTTTTGCCCGGAAGCTGCGAGTGATTTCAGGTTTTCGGCGAGTTCCGCAAGATTATTCAGATAGAATCCGCTTAAGGGGTGCCGGCTTTTTCGGATCAGGTGATCCATCATGAAAACCAGCGATGAATTCCGGCGTTCCAGATAAGAGGGCAGTAAGGCAAGAAAACAGAAAGAATCCGGGTCCCCGAAAAAAAACCGGAACCCGGATTCAAGACTATCAAGATATAAATCTTCGTTCAGGATATAGTGCTTGCTTGTTTGGGCGCCGGTGGTGCCACTCGATTCAAATACCCGGGTCTCCTTTCCTGATCCGGTCACCACCCGGTGAGTCTTGAAAAACTCAATAGGCATGAATGGAATCTGACCGGTCTCCTGAACATCCTCCGGATGGCATTTCAGCAGCTCCAGGTATTTTTTGTACACCGGGTTTTCCGTTGCCTGAAGACGAAAAGTTTCTAAAACAGCATGTTCATCAAGCTCAATCTCCATAGTCGCCCTTTGCCCTTCGCTCTTTGCCCTTCGCCTTAGTACCCTCTGATCGCCTTGATTCCCGGAAGCACCTGACCTTCGATGTACTCGAGCAGGGCGCCGCCGCCAGTTGAAACGTAGGATACCTTATCGGTAATATTGAACTGGTTGAGCGCGGCTACTGAATCTCC
>JAQWAJ010000037.1 GCA_028707745.1 Bacteroidales bacterium
GCTTCCATATAAAAAACCAATTCTTCGGCCATATTTTTCGTTTGATCGCCTACACGCTCCAACTTTCGGATGACCGATAAAAGACTCAGAATGCCGATGGCCTCATCGGGTTTACGTTTGATCAGATCGGCAGCAACCTTGTTGGATCGCATTTTTATCTGATCGAGCAATTCATCTTTACGGAATACTACGCGAGCCAGTTGACTGTCCTCTTTCTCAAAAGCCGATAAAGTATTGGTGAGCATCTTTAAGGCTGTACTGTACATCTCTTTGATACCCATTTCATCCATACATTCCTGATCCACAGGGTTCTCCAGATCGCGAACCAGACAGGCAATGTTGTATGCGTAGTCGCCAACCCTTTCGAGGTTGTAATTGGTTTTTAATACCGATAAAACAAAGCGGAGATCATTGGCAACCGGACTATACAATGCCAGAATATTCTCGCAATCCATGTTGATTTTAAGCTCAAAGGCGTCAACCCGCTTTTCATTGCTGGCGATCTCGTTTACCAGATCTTTGTCGAAATGCTCCAGTGCATATCTGGATTTTATCAACTGATTGACCACCAGGTTCCACATTTCGAATACACTGGATTTAAGCGCCAGCAGTTCGTTGGGTATATGTGTCATTTCAGATTCTCCTTATTCATTTTATTGATCATCCAAACCGCCCGGTAATATAATTCTGGGTTCTGATATCGGTTGGATTAGTAAATATAGTCTTGGTTTTGTTCCATTCCACCAGTTCGCCCATGTAAAAGAATGCGGTAAAGTCGCTGATTCTTCCGGCTTGCTGCAGGTTGTGGGTGACAATGATGATAGAATACTGATTCTTGAGCTCGAAAATAAGATCTTCGATTTTACCGGTCGATATCGGGTCGAGTGCAGATGCCGGTTCGTCCATCAGGATCAGAGCGGGTTCAACTGCCAGGGCCCGGGCAATGCACAGGCGCTGCTGCTGGCCTCCCGATAGCTCCATAGCCGATTTTTTGAGCTTATCCTTGACTTCGTCCCAAAGTGCCGCCTGCTTGATGGCTTCGGTTACTTTCTTTTCAATGAAGTGTTTATCCTTGACACCGTTGACCCGAAGTCCGTAAGCAACGTTTTCAAATATCGTTTTGGGAAATGGATTTGGTTTCTGGAATACCATGCCTACATTTTTACGAAGCCCATCAACATCAATGTTTTTTTCATAGATATCCTGCCCATCGACAAAAACCTCGCCCGTGAACCGTGTGCCGTCGATCAGGTCGTTCATCCGGTTAAACATCCTGAGCAACGATGATTTGCCGCATCCTGAAGGACCGATGAAGGCTGAAACAGTTTTGGCCTCAGCGGTGAAGTTGATGTTCTTCAGGGCATGGAAATCGTTGTAGTAGAGATCCAGGTTTTTTACTTCTACTTTATGGTCTGACATATTAATTCATTTTTGTTTTTTTACTGGCAATCCTGCGAATCAGGTTGGCCAGCAGGTTCAGGATAAGTACCAGCATGATCAATACGAACGCGGTTCCGTAGGCCATCGGCCTCGATTCCACCACATTGGTTCCGCTGGTGGTCAATACGTACAGGTGATAGGGCAGAGCCATCACCTGATCGAAAATCCCGGATGGTAATTTAGGTAGAAAATAGACTGCTACGGTAAACAGAATAGGTGCGGTTTCACCGGATACCCGGCCGATTGAAAGTATCAGTCCGGTAAGGATATTGGGAAATGCCACCGGAAGTACCACTTTCCGGATGGTCTGCAGCCGGGAGGCTCCCAATGCATAACTACCGATTCTCAGAGTATCATCGACAGATTTCAGCGCCTCTTCAGTGGTACGGATAATGACCGGTAGCACCATCAGTCCCAGTGTTAGCGAACCGGCAATGATGGAATCCCCGAATTTCAGGGTGTTCACAAACAGTGCCATGCCAAACAAACCAAACACGATCGACGGAATACCGGCGAGGTTATTGGTCATGGTGCGGATCAGTTTTTTTAGGAATGATTCTTTCAGATATTCATTCATATAGATGGCCGACAGCACCCCGATGGGGAAAGCAAAGATCATGCTTCCGGCAATCAGACAAAGGGTTCCGATGATTGCCGGATAGATTCCGCCTCCGGTCATGCCATCTTTAGGCATCGAGGTGAGAAACTCCCAGTTGATCACCCCGATTCCTTTGATGAGGATGAATCCGAGTATGACAAACAAAATTGATACAACAGCCAGACTGACCAGACGGAATGAATTGAAGGCGATGCTTTGGCTTAGCTGTTTGCGGGTCATACTTTCTTGGTTTTAACCGTTTCAACCAACATATTGAAGATGAAGGTAATAATAAACAGGATGATGCCGAGAGCAAAAAGTGCTTTGAAGTGAGTGCCGCCAAATGGCGCTTCACCGAGTTCCGCTGCAATGGTAGCTGGTATCGTTCGTACCGGTTCGAGGAAGGTATGCGGGATGACCGAAGCGTTTCCCGTAACCATCAGCACCGCCATGGTTTCGCCTACTGCACGGCCGATCCCGAGAATTACCGCAGCAATGATCCCGGATTTGGCATACGGAATGGTTACCCGCGTCATGGTCTGCCAGTGAGAGGCTCCCAGGGCCAGACTGGCCTCTTTCAGAGCCCGTGGCGTGGTGCGAATGGCATCTTCGGCAATGGTAATGATCGTTGGCAACGACATGATAGCCAGTATGATGCTTCCGGCAAGCGCCGTTTCACCTACATCCAGTTTGAAAAGTCGTTGTATCAGGGGTACCAGAACAACCAATCCGAAGAATCCGTAAACCACTGAAGGAATGCCTGACAGTAACTCAACTACCGGTTTTAGCATGTTGCGGAGTCGCTGGCCCGCCACCTCTGCCATATATAACGCCGTAATCAGCCCAATCGGTAAGGCGAGAAGAATCGCACCGAGACTGACCCAAAGAGTGCCTAAAATCAGAGGCCAGGCTCCATAAACGGCTGCAGGCTGTGAAGTTGGGTACCATTCGACACCGGAAATAAACTCTTTAACCGAGATTTTGGCCAACGGTATTTTCTTGCTCCGAAAATCTTTCTTTAAATACGTGTCAGGGAAATAGGCGATAACGCCGGGATTATCCGAAATGTATTGATCGATCAACGTAGGGAGGTTAACCATATCGGTACCGAGCTCCTCTTCTGTAAACTGTCCGGCCAGATCGTCAATCGACCTGGTGGTTATCTCCAGATCCTGTCCGCCAACCTCTTTCCAGTTGGTGATGTCCTGATTGAAAATATCCTTAACCTGCTTCGAGGTTAGCTCATGAACGCTATTCGCTGAATTGACCACTACCACCACATGATTCTCGACGGCAGTCTGGTTGAATAACCCGATTCCCTCCTTAAACAGAAAAACAATAACCAGCAACACGGTTACACTAGTAACCATGCTGCTGGTAAACAATACTCCATGCGTGATTTTGTCAAATATGCGCTTGAGCTTTTTCATAAGAGCCTGGTAGCCTGATTATTTCTTAAGCGGCACATAACCCGTTTGCTCAACAATCTTCTGCCCTTCAGGAGATAAAACATAAGTGATGAAGGGAGAAACCGTTTTTTCAATACTTGTCAGATAGTAGTAGTAGAGTGGTCGGGTAACCGGATATGATTTGTCCATAGCCGTTGCCACCGAAGGAGCCACATAGGTTTTACCTTTGTCGTAAGATACTTTCAGCGCTTTTATATTCTTTTCAAGATAGGCTAATCCAACGTATCCGACAGCGCCTTTGGTCTGGCTGACCGACTGCACAATGGCTCCGGTTGCAGGCATCAGCAAAGCGTTGGTGCCGAAATTTTTCTTGTTCAGTACATGTTCCTTAAAGAATTCGTAGGTTCCCGAACTGGTTTCTCTTGAGTAAGCAACGATCTTTTGATCTGCACCCCCAACCTCTTTCCAGTTGGTGATTTTTCCGGTGAAAATGCCTTCGAGTTGTTCTCTGGTCAATTGGCTGACCGGATTTGCAGGGTTAACAATCACAGCCAAAGCATCATAAGCGATAATGACTTCTTTAAAAGCTTTTCCGGCTTCCTGCATTTTCAACTTCTCATCCATTTTCATTTTCCTGGACGATTGAGCAATATCGGTGGTTCCGCTGATAATGGCAGCCAATCCCACTCCTGAACCGCCTCCGGTAACCGAAATGGATGCACCGGGTGATTTCTTGGAATAGGATTCTGATTCAGCCTGCGAAAGTGGTAAAACGGTGTCGCTGCCTTTGATCTTGAATGACTGAGCGTTTATCAAGGCTGGGAGCATCAGCGCCAGAGCCATCATCTTTAATTTTTTTGTTTTCATCTTTTTTATATTTAACAAATAAACAATCGTAATGTTAGTTCGCTGTTACACAAATGTTACGATAATGTTAAGTTTCTGCCTGTCAGAATTTGTATTGAACACGCAGGGTGAAGACATTATCGTTGCGGTCGGCTGACAAATCTTTCAATGTGCTGGCATCCTTGATGTTTGAGGTGGTTTCATTGGTGACAATATCATAATAGGCAGTGATCTTCACCTGACTGTTCCATTTATAAACCCAACCCAGTCCGAGGGTAGCGTATTTTACATCATACGCATTGGTCGCCTTGCTGCTGCCGGTAACCTTTTTGCCAATTTCATCTCCTGAAACATCAGTATTCGGATCAAACCAATCGTACTTCACAACAAGCTGATGTTTGGTTTGAAAAATGTTCTGAACCCAATAAAAATAGGCTCCCGAGAAGTTGCGGATATAGGCATCGGTAGTAGGCTGAGCCGAAGGACTGGTAGAGCTTTTGACCAATCCGGGCTGAGTTCCGGTGATATATTCACCACGAAGCTGAGTGACCCCGATAGGAAGATCCAGCGTAAGCTGCGCATCGGCGCCATAGTATTCCCTGCGGAGTTTGCTGTCTAATGCAATACCTGTCGAATCGACGGTATAAGCCATGATCGTACCATCTGTCAGGCCCACTTCATTCATCGAGTAGTTGTATTTGGTGCCCTGTCTCCATCCTCCATTGTAATAAGATAATCCGAGCCCAACTTTAACACTCTCGCTACGGTTGGCCTTATTGATTGACAGATGACTGATGAAATCCTTGTATTTGTCGAAATCCACCGCTGCTCCACCGCTACCGTTAAACATTCCGGCATCGAGCTTAATGAAATTGAACCTGGATGTTTTTGGTGGCTGGAAGGTGAGTTTGGCGCCCAGATCGCGCTCTCCCGGAAAAAGAGTCTGGAACATCCTCGACCTTTCAGGCGATTCACGTGAACTCGAGGAATAGGATATCTCATAACCGAAAGGCCGGTCGAACACACCCCCGGTTACGGTGAAACATTGCAGCCATGGATCGGTGAAGCTTGCGTATGCATCTTTGATACCGACCCCCTTTTCAGTAACATCCACCTGAATCACATATTGCGAAAGTTCATTGGTGTAAGCCAGTTTAAAACGGCCACGGCGCACGGCAAAGCGATTATCGATACCAACAGGGAAATTTCCACCGGTGAAAGATTCAATCCCTGCTGTATCGGCCAGCTGGAACTGTGTTTGAATATATCCTGATATTTTCAGCCGGTTAAGCAGTGACACATCTGATTGCAGCTTTTCCACCATCGGATAAATCGTATCAGGATTAGTGGCTTCAGTAACCTGGGCATTCGATCTGACACCGGCAAACGGTGACAGCAAAAGTCCCAATAGAAGTAAGGCGTGTGGAATTGATTTCATGTGCATTTTCTTTTGTAATTGGTTATTAATTTTCCACAACAAAAGAAAAGCATGAATGTGAAGCGTGTATTACCCCAATATTACTATAAGGTTAACACAATGATCCGGTGTAAAGGCGAGCCGCGCTCGCCTCAAAACTTATTCGTCCTTGATGCACCGGATCGGGAACCAGTAGCTCTTCCCTACAATGGCGGATCTGTTTTGCTTACGAACCGGATCGATATACCAGGCAAAGGCCTGGCCGGTTCTATTGACGGACGAGGTCCAAATATTTGTAGATTGACCAAGGCCTGAAAACCGGGTGTCTTTCTGTCCCGAAAGGATGATGTGCATTTCGCTTCGTCCACCCTCAATCAGACGCGCCACAATAGAGTCCTGGCCGAGATCAGTCATCAGCTGTTGCCATTCTTCCATTGTCGCAACATGCCAGCCATCCGGACACGCTTTGGGCTGAGTGGAATAGGTCGCCTTGTGTGGATACAAAACCCCATACCGGTCTCCCAATGTTGCGTTATTATTATAATATGTGCCTTTCCATAAGTCAGTTTTCCCATCAGGGAAAAATCTCAGATTCGACTGCATCCACCAGCGATTGCCAACCTTGACGGTACCGTAATATTTAGGAATCCAATTGCCCCTTTGATCTTTCAGAATACCAGTTTCGTGACTTCCTTCGACGATCCAGACCGTGTCTGTATCTGTACTTGTTTTATTCTTCGGGTCAGTTAATGAAACCGTTACCGGATATTTGCCCGGTGCCGGGAATGTGACGTATATCTCCTTTAGTCCATCATATTCGGATTCCCAGATTCCATCGTTGTTGATATCCCAGTGAGCCATCAGGTCCATTATGCTGTCGTCACGGTCAGACGACCCTAATGTATGCAATAAAATTTTTGACTTGGGATTCCCGATTTTGTTTCCAACAGTCAGAATGGTCACTGGTGCCGAATTGAACGGGAACAATTCAACCGTGTCCATACAGTCCATATACAAGCCTTGCTCATCAGTTACCCGCAGCCGCAATGCTTTTTTCCCTTCCTGCCCGATCTTCTTATTAAAGTAGGGAGACTCACTCAGCGTCTCTTCCCAAAGATTGTCGTTACCCAAATCCCATGAGTATAAGAGTTTAGCATCCGGCTTGCCCGTGTAAGAAGTCTTGCTGGCATCAAAGTGAACCGTATCTTCCACCGTACAGGGCCAGCATTCATGAGAGACAACCGGTACAATCAGGTCGTTCAGCCGGGTGACAATCAGAGTATCGGTTTTGATCGAAGTCATTTGTTGGGGATCTCTGGCTTCGAGCTGGACTAGGTAGTTGTAATTGTCAGAATATTTGTGAGTTATGGTCGTTGTTTTTGAAAATTCGGTATCCCATTTTTTATCTCCGTCGAGATCCCACCGGAACTCAAGCTGGTCGAGAGAGTCCTCATCATCTTTCGTTGGACTTGCGTCGAAAAGGAATTCGGTAGTGATATTGGCTGAATCCGGAGTCATGGTGAAATTGGCCCTGGGTGCCGAATAACCTCTTGGAACATCAATGCTGATGGCCATTGTATCCCGATTTCCATCAATAGTGGAGGCTTCCATGATGACGGTATAACTCCCGGGTTTGAAAAAACGGTGAGTGATTTTACCTCCTGTTGAGTACATGCGGTCCCAAATGCCATCTGAATCCCAATCCCATCTGACCAGCACAGGATTGTCGCGGGTACCCTGTTTGGTTGCAGAATCGGCGTCGAACTGGAAGATGGTAGTGGTATTGCCCAATACCGGAGCTACTTTAAAAAATGCAACGGGTTGTATGTTTGCTGGCTCGTTCTCTTTTTTACAACCCGACAACCCCAAGTATGCAATCGTCATAACCATTACAACCATTACAACAACTACAACCCTTACAACCCTTACAACCCTTACAACCATATCATTCACCCTTCTCATGTGCTTATCGGTTTCTTGTTCCCGTCCTGTCTACGAAATTCAGATTATTGGTTAGCTTACCATATGCCAGAGTATCGATTGACTGTTCGGTTAAGCTGAAACCATCAATCTTTCTGATTACTTTTGATGAAAAGACACCCACCCCGGACTGGATGTTTGAATAGTCGGCCATACTGAATATCTGGTCATTTTCCTGCATATTGATGTAATAGCCAAGCTCCTGGCCGCCGCTGATGATTAATGCATCGAGACTCAGGAACTTCCTTAACACCAAGGGATCAGCAACCAGGCTTTTTGCCAGGTATTGATAAAATTTCACACTGTTTATCGAATAGGAAAACCGGTTGTCGGTGGATTCAAGATAAAAAATATAACTCAGCGGGATCAATATCTTTTTCTCCACCGCCTGATCTTCCCCGATCTCCAGATAGTGCATCAGGAAACCGATCTGGTAAACTGCCGCATTATTGGATTTAGTCCATAAAAAGTTCAGGTTGTGATCGGGCAACATGTGAATTGCCCTGACCTCGGGATACAGGGGATTCAGAATATCGAAATTGCCTACAGAATAACAGGTTGAGTACACAATTTTGTCATATTCATCCATATAAATGACCAGCCTGTAGTCGGTATCCGGCTTCACTTTAAACTTAGCGCGATATACCCAATGCTCCCTGACCGGAAAGAATCCACTGTCCTTGACGACATCAAAAGGCGTAAAAAACATGCGGTTAGTAACTTCCCCGCCGATCATTTCTTCAATGGCTACCTTTGTTGCCCGGCTAAAAAGTACACTGTCGGGTTCGCCGATCGGAATGTTTCCTTGATCAGTCAGATATGATCTGGATAGCCGAAGATATTGCGTTGTACTGTCTTGATTGAGAATGCAATAGACTATCGGTGTAGGGTCTGCTTCATGGATTACATCGATATCCGTTTCACAGCCGCTGCATATCAGGAGAAGGGTTAGTGCCGCAAACAGAATCTTTGTCATTGGAATGTTGGTACTACTTGTGTAACCTTATTTTCGGTGATGGCGAATTTATCCATCACATGTTTGGTTCCCCATTTGTTTCCGGGAAATCCGCCACCGGAACAGCTGTCGCCCTCACAAAGGCACGAAATGACGGCTTCATAATAATAGGTACCCGGCTCCAGGTAAAAAACATACAATTCCTGATTATTGCTCACATTGGCTGACTGGATGTAATTACCCTTATAAATTTCCGTTCCCGTTGTGGCGATGTGCAATTCAGCCCTGACTATCCGGTTAACCGGAATCCAGGGATGGGATATTTTGAATACTACATTTAACGTTCCGGTTGGTTTGGCTTCAATACCATCGCCAACATCTGGAACGTCAGTCTTTCCGCAGGTTGTGAACAACAAAGCGGCGAGAAGAATTATTAAGTATCGTGATTTCATTATCCGGTTTCTAATATACATCTTTTACGCATCTGACAGAATATTGCTTCTGAGTTGCATCCATGTATCCCTTCAATACCTTTTGATGAGATTTGTCAAATATGATAATCCAGGTGCTGATAGCAGACTGATCCATTGGTTTTGTCGTTGTCCAATAATATCCATAATTGTCAAGTCCGCGGTATTCGGAATCCTTTGGCCTGTCGCCGGTTCCTGTTCCTCCCAGGGTTGCCGAAAAGTCCGATTCCCCCCCAGGCATGAGGGCCTCATACAGGCGATCTTCCGGGTAATGTGCAAAGAGCTTGTTCCAGTCATCGCTAGAGGGTATTCTCCATCCTTCCGGACAAATATTAGCCAGAATGTTGGTGCCTTGATAGTTATCCAGGTATAAATTGCCGTAATCATAATACTTCCACCAGTCACTATTATAAAAGAACTGGTAATGTTTTACGGTATCCTGAATGCACAGGTTCCGGGTCAACCACCATTGGTCCCCGATTAAAACGGTGCCATAATATTCGTAATTACGTCCCCTCTTATCCTCAAGTATGCCGGTACTGTTGGTTCCTGTACTGACA
>JAQWAJ010000038.1 GCA_028707745.1 Bacteroidales bacterium
GGATTCATGCTCTTTTAAGACCTTCAAAATCTGGGTCTCTGTAAACTTGGTTGTTTTCATATTTGACAGGTTAAAAGTAAATCAATTTGTCTACTTATAAACTGTCCTATTTTTAGGGAAGGCTACACACCAACCTCATATTTTAAGCTCTGAAACCCAATCATTGAAAATTTCAAAGTGTCTCTGTTATACTGACTATCCAACGTGATGGTGAAATTTCCCTGTTCATTGGAAACAGTCCCCACATCCTTGCCGATAATACCAATATTCACATATCCGATCGGGGATTGTGACCCGGAGTCCAGAATCTTTCCGTGAATAGTTTGCGCATTGCAGTATATGGGGGCAATAAGAAACACCATAGTTGCAATCGATTTTATTAGCGGATTATTCATGTCTATGATTGATTTTTCAATATTAGGGCAGTTGGCATGCCTGATTTATAACAACCCTAAATTAATCAATTGTTCATGCAGATTGATGCCATCGGCCAGATGGATAGTCGCAAATCCCAGTTTTTGCGCCGTTTTGATGTTGTGCAAACTATCATCGATGAACAGGCACTCATCGGCCCGGAGGTTATATCTGGATAAAAGGAGTTGATAGATTGCCTCATCGGGCTTGATCAGTTTCTCCTGACCGGATACCACAATTCCTTCGAAGTCCTTGAAAAAGGAGTATCGCTGGTGGGCGATCGGGAAAGTTTCGGCTGACCAGTTGGTGAGTCCGAATATCTTATATTTACTTTTCAACGCCTTAATCTGACGGGTGTTGTCGATGATTTCGCCCCCGAGCATCTGTGCCCAGTCGCCGTAAAACATGCTGATTTCCCTGCTGTATTCGGGATGTTCGGCCACCAGTTCTTCCATGGCCTGCGAAAGCGGAAATCCTGAATCCTGCCGCAGGTTCCAGGCCGGGGTGCAGATGTTTGCCAAAAAGTGTTCCATCTCCTGTTCGTCGGTGAACACATTGCGATACAGGTACCTGGGATTCCAGTCGAGCAGAACCCCTCCAAAGTCAAATACGATGTTTTTAATTTCGCTCACAGTGAATAGTATTTATGTTTTTTATCCGGCCAAAATTCTGATCCTGTCCAATAATTGCTCAAAACTGGACAGATTGGCAAAATCTGTTCATATTTGTTTCATTATACCTGCCTGAAATTTTTGGGCAGATAGTGATATTTTTCTCCCCAGACCATCTGAACCCAGGGGAAGTCTGTTTTGTTGCCCAAACGGTTTTCGTTGAGCCAGTAGGGTTCCCGGTGATCAATGGTATGGCCGAGCTCATTTTCATGTCCCGGAATGATCAAACGCGGCCGGTACCCTTTTTCGTATCGATGTTTGGGATACACTGACCAGGAGTTGATCATCAAAATATCAACCCGGTGATTGTCACCCACCAGATCGATCCAGCTGAAATCGGCTGCATAGGATTGGTCACCGGTATGCAGAAAGGTGATACCCTCGGGGGAGTAAACCAGATAGACATTGTTCTGAAGGTCGGCTCCCTGATGCCCAGGATATACAACAATCTGTAATTCAATGTTTTTAATCGGTAGCGCGATCTTCTGAATCTGGTTGGCATCTCTTTCAGGATGCATGATTTTTCCGTAGATGGGCGATCCGGCCCAGATATCGGCTTGGGTGACTACCGGTTTGTTCTGGGCCAGGAGCATCTTGGCAAAAACCATATCGGTATGGTCATCGTGATTGTGTGACACAAACAGGATGTCGATGGCGTCGGCCAGCTCCTGCATCAGCTGCCGGCTCAGCATGAAATCTTCGGAGCCGGTCATGCCCCGCTGGATATCGAATCCGATGGTCACTGACGGGGTTTTTACCACAAAGGCATGATTGTATAGTTTCCAGATAACGGCGCCTTTTTTGACTTTTTCGGTCTGGATTTGCCTGACGGCTTCCGCGATGCGATGGTGGAAGAAGTCCTGTACGGCTGGTTGTAATGGAGCCTTTTCTTCATGCGACACATTGTCAATCATCAGGTAAGCCATTTTCCTGATGACCGGATCGTTGACCGATGGCGGTGCACTTCTGAGCGCCTGGTCGGCCAGATTGAGTGTGACTTTTGCCTGTTGGTTGAGATATCCGTCGGGATTGCCCCACCATTCCAATTTTTTATCGGGATCGGTGACGGTTTGAGATAATGCGGGGAAGGTCAGGAAAAGGAGGAGGGATAGGATGATGGGTTTCATGGGGGGTGGGTTTTGGGTATTGGGTGTCGGATTTTGCGTTTCGTAACGCGTAACGCGTCACGCGTCACGAAACAGGGCGAGCGCAACTCGACCTTACCGGTTTCTCTGTCACTAGTCACTGGTCACTGGTCACTATATTAAAGATTTCATGCCGGTCGAGCTCCTTCCAGTACCGGTATGCGAGTTTTTCGACGTAAAGCCAGTATGGTTCCGACATGCCGAATTGTTGCACGCCTTTGCTGATATCGGCTTCGATCCGTTCAGCGATCTCTTTTCTGAGTTCGATCCGGATTTTATGGCCGTTGAAGGAGAAGTCGACAGTGGGTATCGGTAAAACAGTTTTATCGATCTGGATGAGTCCCTGGCCGATGGTGGCGCCGGTGCTGATTTGTATTCCGTCGTTCAGGCAGCTCAGCGGTGGCTGGTTGCTGGCGTAGGTGATGGCTTCGAGGTTGTTGACGCCGACATTGAAATATTCGAGCGCACGGATACCCATTTTTACTCCGATGATCGAGTAAATTCCGGTGTGGCCGTGAATTTCATTGGTGAGAACCACTGATTTCCATTCAGGCATTCCGTAATCGATGATTGTCTGCTGCAGGATCTCTGCGGCTTCCTTTTTATAGAGCTCCGGATTTACCGGAAATTTGATGAAAACACGGTTGTCGGCTTTAACACCGGAACTCAGCAGGGTGGCCAGCAGATTGCCGATATAGGTTGCCGGGATATTTTTTTCAACGGTAAATGACGATGGCTGCTTTTCATCCGCTGTAGTAAACACGATCGGACAGGTCAGGAAAAGGGGTACCAGGTCGTCGCCAAGTTCCAGATGTACCTGTTTTTCCGGATTTGACAGTTCGATTTGCCGTTGAATTTGAGCCAGATGGCTGGAATAGACAGAGCCTGCTGAATCCAGACTGTTCAGGAAGGGTTGATCGCAAATCAGGTCGGATCGGTCGTTGGAAACAATCTGTAAGGGAATGGGTAACTTTTTGATCGTCTGATAGCTATCGGGGTCAACCTGGTAGTTGAATCCCTGTTTCAGGTTTTTTTCGTTGTACCAGATGATCCGGTCGATGTGCTGAACCTTTTCGGGATTAGCGGTGAGCCAATTGGCAATATTGGTAAGGGCTCCGAGGGCGATCACGGTGATTTTCTGAGGATAGGATTTGGTCACCTCATTCAAAAGCGAGGTGGATTCGGGATAGCTGATGGATTTCAAACTGTCGGAATCTCCCCAGAGAACTGATCCGGCGAATCCGCACCAGAAGGGAAGTTCCTGATTCAGCGATCGCCCCAGTCCGACCGGAATTCCCTCATGATGGAAGAATTTCAGGAGGTTCGAGGATTTGTTTGCCGATGCTTCAGCCGTCAGGGTGCCGTATGATCCGATGATGGCCAGCACGCGGACGTCGTTGCAGGCCAGCAGGGTGGTGACGGCTCTGAGGTCGTCGATGGCTCCGTCGGTGTCAACAATTACATGATACCTGGGTTTCCCTGAATGGCCGTACAATCCGGTGTGCGCAAAGAGTGCCGTGAAGGCAATCATAATGGTAATCAGGAAATTACTTAGTATCTTCATCGTTGGTTCTGTGTTGTTCAAATGTAGTATTCTGTAATCATTTGCCGTATCTTAAGAAGTAATTTGTTCTGAATACACTAAATATTGCCCAACAATGAAAAAAATCATCTTACTAAGCATTGTCCTGGCATTTACACTGAATCTGAAATCCCAGGTCAACGGAGTCATTATTGCCGACACCAGCAACATTCAGGTCGTAAAGGTGTGGGGGACTCATTATGAACGTGGATATGCTTATGGATATCTTTTAGGAACAGGAATTACCCAGGTTTTCAACAACTATTTAAAACCGATGTATGGCATTTATTATTCGGTTGCCAGGTCTCTCGTAACAGAGGAGAAGGATCTGAAGTTTGATTCCATTTTTAAGGTGGAAGCCAGGGCAGTCATTGACGGGATGAACGCTGCCGGAACCAATACGAAATGGATGGATTATGTCGACCTGTTGATCAGCAATTCGTTTCTGGATATTGCGCGGATTTTATATTCTCCGCTTGACATGGGCTGTTCGAGCCTGATCAGTTGGGGTGATGCAACAACAGGAACGGATCTGGCGGGCAAGTCGGTTATTTCGAGGCATCTTGACTGGACGGTGTCCAGTTCCCTGACCAACAACCAGGTCATTTATATAAACTTTCCCTCGGAGAAAGATGAGCAGCCCTGGGCAGGCATCGGTTTCAGCGGGATATTCGGAGTCTTATCGGGATTCAATCAGAATATGGGTGTTTTCCAGCACCAGATGGACGATTTTTCGGGAAATTCTTCGCACGGGAAAAAATATGAACCGATCTGGATCTCGCTCCGGAAATCCATCGAGAAGCTGGATTACAATTCTGATGGCAAAAACAAGGCGGGGGATGTAAGATCGGCGTTAATGGACAATCTCAACGGCTATGCTTCCGGATATATAATCAGTGCGATGGCTAAATCCACTGAAGTTGCCGACAGCCTTGTGGCGATGATTGCCGAAGTAGCGCCGACCAATCCTTACCTGATATTCAGATCAAACAGATATGAGGATAAGATTCCCGGCGATAACTTATATACCGCCAATAATCAGATTGCCCGAAACGATGCGCATAATTACTGTGAGAGATACAATAATGTGGCTGGCGAAATGGGTGATGGAACCGGTATTGGGTTAACCGAAAACCGGGAACTCATGCGGGAACACTCTCGTTTGATTCATAATTTGCAGTTCATGCAGTATGCACCTGAGCTCGATTTATTTTCGTTGTCGGTTTACAAAGAGAGCAAGCCGGCTTATCTGCATGAGCCGGTTGTTTTCAGCATCAGGGAGCTGCTCAGTGCTTACAACGGGATTGATGAACCTGGTCGATCCGATCAGACTATTTCGTTATATCCGAACCCTGTGGCAGATATATTGACGATCCGGGGACTGGCCCGGTCAGGGCATGAAATCTGCATGAAGATATATGATATCAGGGGTACCCTGTTTTTTTCTGAAATGGGAACGAGCCTGAACGGGGAGTACAGGGTTAACATGGATCCTTTCATGCCCGGGGTGTATCTGGTGAAAGTGGAGTCGGGGAGATTGGAAAAGGTGCTGAAGGTGCTGAAGCAATAAAACAAATGAGCCGGAACTACTGATCATCAATAGCTCCGGCTCATCAGTCAGGGAGTATCAGGCCCGGTTATACCGATCCTTCGATATTCCAGACATAAGCATGCACTCCGTATTCTTTGTGGCGGATATCGAGTTTATGTATCGATTTCAGGAGTTCCGCAACCTGGTCGTCCTGCACCATAGTCAGAACCGACGAGTTCATTTCGGGCCAGGTGTGGGTTCCCCGGTGAGGCTCCCCATCGAGGCTGCCACGGCCCTGAACCTGTTCAAAAAAGGTGAATCCGCGGATGTTCAGCTTATCGAGCATGAATTCCACACGCTCGGTATTGGCCTGGTTAAATATGATCATGACTGCTTTCATTCTTTTTCAGTTTTTTTACCATTAGTATCATCAGTTAACTGCATGAAAATGAAGTTTTTGCGTTCTTTTTCCTCCCGGTCGCGTTCTCCGTGGCGCGACATTACGCCGTATAGCACCGGAACAACGATCAGGGTTACGATGGTCGACACGGTCAGGCCGCCGATGATCACCACGCCCATGGGTTTCCACATTTCAGAACCGGAACCGGTACTGAGTGCCATTGGCAGCATACCCAGGATAGCGGTAAGAGCGGTCATCAATACCGGGCGCAGACGGGATCTGCCGGCCAGGGCAATGGCTTCGTTCAGCTCATGACCCCGGTCGCGCATCAGGTTGGTGTAGTCGACGAGCACAATACCGTTCTTAACTACAATACCTACCAGCATGACGGCACCCAAAGCGCCGATCATATCCAGGGTGGTTCCTGTTATCAGCAGGGCGAGGATCACTCCGGTGATGGCAAATGGAACAGCCATCATGATGATGAGGGCTTTTTGAATGATTCGAACTGTGAGGCCATCACGATATACACCAGCAGAACAATCATCAACATGAGCAGTCCCATGTCGGCGAAGGTCTCCTGCTGGTCTTTGTATTGGCCGGCAATACGGGTTGTGACGCCTTGCGGGATGTCAACTGTCTTCAGTGTTTTTTCCACACTGACGGCCAGCTGGCCCAATGAGGTTTTATATGGGGTAACTTTAACCGTAACCACGCGCTGGCGGCTTTTGCGTTCAATGGCTTGTGGGGTCCAGTATTCCTGAACGGATGCCACTTCGCTTAGTTTCACGGAACCACCGGTTGGAACAGGGATCGACAGATCCTTAATAGCACTGATGGAATTGCGGTTGCTCTCTTTAATACGAACCACGATATCATATTCATCGCCCTCTTCTTTCAGAAAACCGGCAGCCATACCGTTAATCCGGTTGCGGACATAGGTGGAGACGGTTGCTGAGGAGAGTCCGTGACGGGCAAGTTTTTCCTTGTCAACAACGACTTTTAGTTCCGCACGGTCCTCTTCACGGCTGATGGTGATGTCGCGGGCGCCTGGCACATTGTCCTTAATGGTTTGTTTAACCTTCTCAGCCAAAATGCTCGTTTGATCGAAGTCGTAACCATAGATTTCCACATCAACGGTTGAGGAACTTCCGCCCATGAAGCTGCTTGCTACCTCTGCTTTGTAGTCGGTGATTTCAGGGTACTCCGCCATTTCCTGACGCAGTGCTTCGGCGATTTCTGCAATACCTCTTTTACGCTCATTTTTATCGATACAAACAATGGTCATGGAGATTTTGCTGTTCGTAGTAGAGGAGAACAGGGAGGCGAAACCCGACTCATCGCTGGAACCCGAGGTGGTGGAAATAATTTTGATTTCCGGTGCGAGTGACATGAATCGTTTTTCCAGCAGACGGGCGGTTTTCAGAGTCTCTTCAATACGGGTTCCGCGCTGCAGTTCAACCGTCACACTGAGACGCCCTTGATCGCTCTCCTGCATGAAGTCGGTTCCGATCAAACCCATCCCGACAGGTATCAGTGAACCTATAAATATGAGTGCTGCTACGAGCAGAGTTATCCGTTTGTGGTGCAGACAATAGCGTAAAGCATTGGCGTACCAAATATTCAGGCCTTCGAGTGCCTTACCGACGGTCTTTTCGTACCAGGTGTTCTTGGCTTTTTCTTCAATCAGATGTCCGGCAGCGTCGAGTTTTACTTTTTTAGCAACCAGCAGTCTGGAGCCTAACATTGGAGTCAGCGATATGGCAACCAAGGCAGATACAGAGATCACAATGGTAATGACCCAACCTAATTCCTTGAACATGATACCGGCCATACCACCGAGCATAGTCAACGGAAGGAATACCGCTACGAGAACCAGGGTAGTGGCGATAACCGATACCCACACCTCGTTGGTAGCCGCAATTGCCGCCTCTCTCGGACTGGCCCCCCGCTCGATGTGTTTGGTAATGTTTTCGAGCACCACAATCGCATCATCCACCACCAATCCGATGGCCACTGTTAAAGAACAGAGCGAGATGATGTTCAGCGAGCTGTCGACAAATGCCAGGTAAACAAACGAAGCAACGAGCGCAATAGGAATTGTTAAACTGATGATCAGCGTGGCGCGCCACCTTCCGAGGAAGAAAAGTACCACCATAACCACAAACAGCAAAGCGTACAGGATAGATTCTTCGAGGCTGTTGATAGAGTTCTGGATATCCACCGATGAGTCGTAAATCACATCGATCTGAATATCGGATGGAAGTTTTTCTTTGATGACCTCCATCTCTTTTCTGACATCGTTGCAGATCTGAACGGTATTTGCGCCCGACTGTTTGGTGATCAGAACACGAACTCCATCCCGTCCATTGAGTTTTTCATCCAGGGTGAGATCTTTAATGGTATCGCGAACCGTGGCGACATCGCGTACAAAAATCTGTTTACCATCCGCGGTGGTGGTGACCACGATGTTGTTGATATCAGCACTCTCGGCGTATTCGCTCCTTACCTGAAGCTGATACTGTTCTTTTTCCATTTTCACCGTACCTGACGACATATTCAGGTTGTTGCTGGCAATGGCGCTGCCAACCAGTTCGAGCGGAATATTATAGGCATCCAGTTTTTCCTGGTCGAGATCGACATACACATACCGGTTAGGTGATCCTGATAGGGAAATGTTACCGATACCGTTCACGCGGTTGAGCTGAGGCACAACCTCGTCGTTCAGAATCTTGTCCAAACCGGCGTAGCTCTCCTTGGCAGTAACGGCATATTGCAGAACAGGCATCATGCTGGTGCTGAACTTCATGATAAATGGGGTGGAACATCCGCTGGGCAGATAGTCCTTTACCATATCTACGTACGATCTTACGTCGTTTACTACTTCATCGATGTTGGTTCCCCATTCGAGTTCCAGCATGATCACTGACATGTTGTCTTTGGAGGTCGAGGTCATCTCTTTCAGACCATCAGCCGAGTTCAAACTGTTTTCGAGCAGTTTGGTCACGTTGGTTTCAACCTCACTGGCGCTGGCTCCGGAATAGGTAGTCATTACTGAAATGTAAGGGACCTCCATTTCCGGGAACTGATCGACAGGCAGCCTCGTGAACGAGTATATGCCTATTACCAGCATGGCCACAAATATTAGTATGGTCGTTACTGGCTTATGTATCGCTGATTTATAAATACTCATCTTTCCAATTTTATTGTACCACACTCAGTTTCACACCATCAACCAGTTTAGCCTGGCCAACGCTGACCAGTTGGTCTCCTACTTTGATCTTATCTGATAGAATTTCAACTTTTTCATCGAAACGCTGGCCAAGAGCAACCCCGATTCGTTTGGCCACCCCATTTTCGTTCAGGAAAATATACCGTTCGTTTGATCCGACCAGTTTAAGAACTGCCTGGTAAGGTGCCATGATGGCTTCCACCTGGCCCAGTTCGAGGGTGGTACGTACAAACATACCCGGACGCAGCAGGTCGCTGCTGTTCTGGATCTTCAATTTTGCCTGGAAAGTGTGTGTCCGGGCATCCACGGTCGGGTAAACAATTTCGATCGTAGCCGGGAAAACCTGATCCGGATAGATATCTGAACGGAGTTCCAGATTCATGCCGGTTTTAACATCGGGGAAATAGGATTCCGGGATATTGATCAAAGCTTTCAGCACATGGATCTGAGTAAGAACGAGGATCGGGGCACCACCGTAAAGTTCGCCATCCTGAAAGTTTTGAGCGGAAATGACACCTGACATACGGGATT
>JAQWAJ010000039.1 GCA_028707745.1 Bacteroidales bacterium
ACACCTCGAAAAACCTTTTTATCGGGAGTTAGTGGAATTCATGGCTTCGGGCCCCATTGTGGCAGCCATCCTGCAAAAAGAAAACGCCGTGGAAGAGTACCGTAAGCTAATCGGGCTAACTGATCCTGCAAAAGCGCCCGCGGGAACCATCCGGCAGCTGTTCGGTGAAACCATCCGCAGAAATGCCGTTCATGGTTCCGATAGTGATTTAAATGCGATGAAGGAAGCCGGATACTTTTTTCAGGTCTGGGAACGCTTCGACCGCAACGGTAGTTTTCTGGAACCCGAAGAGCAGTAAGGATAGCGCAAATTATCTGATTACCACTTCATCAATAATATCCTGCCCGCATCGTTTATTCAGTTCCAGTCGCAACCCTTCACGAATCATCTGGAGTTCATTCCTGATGACAGCAGATCGTATTTTTACAATCATTTTACGGTCTCGGATATAAACCGATTCGGTACTGCGGGCGATGGTTACCCCCACCACTTCATCCCACTGACGAATCAGGTCACGCTCTTTCAGCTGCCTGTCGATGCCTGATTCCTTAAAAAGCTCGTCAATAATATCTTTGATCTGCCGTGATTGTGTTCTCCTGATTACCATAATTTATACGAGGCTAATTTGTCCGTCAGTAACCTGAAACAACCGGTATTCAACAGCCAGTCCTGACAAAATCGTTTGCAGATGCGGCATGTTGGTATCCGTTATAAATATTTGGCCAAAATGGTTATCCGAAACCAGTTTGATGATTTGGGTCACCCGGTTTGCATCCAGTTTATCGAATACATCGTCGAGCAAAATCATCGGTCGCACGGCAGATATTTTCTTTAAAAAATCATATTGGGCCATTTTCAATGCCACGAGGTATGTTTTCTGCTGTCCCTGTGAGCCCTGTTGCTTCATTGGGAAACCCGACAGTTCCAGGGTCAGGTCATCACGGTGGATTCCAATCGTTGAAAACTGGAGCTGCCTGTCGTGTGCATGTGCTTCCCGCATCAGGTCAGCCAGCGGTCGTTCACCTGCCTGAGTGTGGTATTTCAGTTCAACCTGCTCATGTCCGTTGGATATATAATCATAATAGTACTGGAAGATCGGAAGCAGCCTGGATATAAAGTCTTTTCTCTGCAAAAAGATTCGTTCGCCGAGCAATGACATCTGATCATCCCAGATCAGCAGGGAATCTTCATCATAATAGTTGAGCCGGGCAAACTCTTTAAGCAGTCGGTTCCGCTGAGCCAGCGCTTTATTATACCGCATGACATCATCGAGATACTGCCTGTCATATTGAGCAATCACCCCGTTCATATAGCGGCGGCGTTCCTCGCTGCCTTCTGAAATCAGGCTAGAATCGGCCGGAGAAACCATCACCAAAGGAATCAAACCGATATGATCAGCCAATCTCTGATACTCTTTGTCATTCCTTCGTGCCCGCTTCTTCTGATCTTTCTTAAGGTTGCACTGGATACGTTCAGTTTGTCCGTCAATTTCAAACTCCCCCTGGATCATGAAAAAATCAGCAAAGTGCTTGATGTTAGCGGAATCAAGACTATTGAAATAGGATTTACAAAATGCCAGATAATAGATCGCATCAAACAGATTTGTTTTCCCCACTCCATTGTTACCCACAAAACAATTCAGTTTCGGAGAGAGCTCAATTTCGAGCTCACTGTATGTTTTAAAATTCAACAAATTTAGTTTCCGTAAATACATAAACACTCCGGTTTCATGTCAAAAATAACAATACTCCGGGTAACGAAACTGCTCGTGCAGAATTTTACCCGGCCTATTTCAAATAAGGTTAAAATATTATAAGTTTGCATGATTTTTATATAATAAAGTTTATGGTTAGCAAATCGAAGGGTAAGAAAGAAGACAATCTGGAAGTAGTCGAGCATGCATTGACTAATACTGAGCATTTTATTGAGCAGAACCAGAAGACAATTACGATAGCCATTATTGCCATTGTTGCAGTTGTTGGCATTTTCCTGGGTTACAAGCGTTTCATTGTGGCTCCCAAGGAAAAAGAAGCACAATCGCAAATGTTTGCCGCTGAACACTATTTCGAAAAAGATTCATTCAATCTTGCTCTGAATGGTGATGGCAATTACCTCGGTTTTCTTGATGTCATTGATCAGTACAAGTCGACCAAAACAGCAAAACTCGCCCATTATTATTCAGGTATCTCCTATCTGAAACTTGGAAAATTTCAGGAAGCTATTGATCAGTTAAAGAAGTTTAAGTTGAAAGATGCTATGATTCAACCGATCTCACAGGGTGCAATCGGTGATGCTTACTGCGAGCTGGGGCGTATCAATGAGGCCGTTGAGTATTACCTCAAGGCTGCAAGAATGGAACCCAATGCATTTGTAACTCCGATATACCTTATGAAAGCCGGTGAGCTTCTCGAGTCGAATAAGGAGTATAGCAAGGCATTGCCCCTGTATAAAGAAATCCAGAAAGATTATCCGGAGTCATCCGAAGGTCGAAAGATTGAAAAGTACATCGCCCGGGCTGAAGCCGGTCTGGCAAAATAAGAAATTAAAAAACCAGGCCGGGATTTACCCGGCCTTTTTTTTTACCTATATGGCAACATCACTGAAGAACTTATCGGATTACGATCCTGCCTCCATCCCGGAGAATACGGAACGGACATTCGGAATTGTTGTTTCGGAATGGAATGAAATGATAACCGGGCCACTGGCGCAGGGAGCCGTTGACACTTTAATCAAACACGGCACCAAACCGGAGAATATCCATTTGCATTACGTTCCCGGAAGCTTTGAATTACCATTGGGCGGTCAGTTCCTTTTCGAATCAGTCAAACCAGATTCCGTTATTCTGATCGGTTGTGTGATCCAGGGGGAAACCAGGCATTTTGATTTCATCTGTCAGGCTGTCGCCAAAGGGTGTATGGATCTGGGGCTGAAGTTCAATAAACCCAGTATCTTCGGATTACTGACAACCGATAATCTCCAGCAGGCCATTGACCGTTCGGGTGGGAAACATGGCAATAAAGGCGTAGAAGCGGCCCTGACAGCCATCAAAATGGTTGATCTGGGTAATCGGTTGCCTCAATTGTAATTCATAAAAAAGAGACTGAAGCTCAAACTCCAGTCTCTTTTTTTTCCCGGTCTCCGGTCTCCAGTTTTCAATAAATTATCTTCTCTGCCCGCCCTTATTCTGTTTCAAGGCCTTTTGCTGGGCAGCAGATTGTTTTGACATCTGCTCCATGCGTTCCATGAATTTCGATTTCTTAACGGGTTTCTTCTGGTTCTCGTTCAGTTTGCTGAGTAGTTTTTCTTCATTGATTGACCTCTTGATCACGATCTGCTGAACATAAGAAATCAGGTTGGAGAAAAAATAATACAAGCTTAAGCCGGCTGAATAGGAGTTAAACCAGAAAAGCATCATCACAGGCATCATATACATCATAACCTTCATTCCGGGAACCGGTGAAGCCGTTTGCGTCTGATCCATCTGCATTTTGGTGGTAACCACCATTGACAGGGCCATGAGCAGACAGAACAAGCTTACATGGCTACCATACGCCGGAATGGTGAAAGGAAGGTTGATAATGGAATCGTAAGTGGATAAGTCAGGAGCCCAAAGGAATGCTTTCTGCCGTAGTTCGAATGAGGATGGAAAAAACCGGAACAGGGCAATCCAGATTGGCATCTGTATCAAAGCAGGCAAACAACCTCCAAGAGGATTTACACCAACTTTCTTATACAGAGCCATGGTAGCCTGCTGCTTCTCCATGGCTTTATCAGGATTGTTTCCATACTTAGCCGTGATTTCATCGATCTGCGGTTTTAAAACCTTCATTTTGGCACCCGACAGGAATGATTTGTAGCTTAACGGAAAAACTAAGGCTTTGAAGAAAATCGTCAGGATGATGATGATAATTCCATAATTGGATATAAAACCTTCGAGCCAAGCGAAAATATTGATAACGAACCACTTATTAATCCAGGAAATCCATTTCCAGCCCAAATCGACCAGTGAGGTCAGATCATGACCTTCGGCCTTTAATGTTTTGTAATGATTCGGCACAAAGTAGAAGGTAAATCCGAGTTCTTCCTGTGTTTTACCTTCATAAGGCAAGCTGATAGCCGCTGCAAAGTGTTTGATCGGGCCGGATACCTCTGACAGTGCCGTTGAATTGATAGAGGCGCTTGTTAGGTAATTGTCCGCCATAAGAATCGTCGAAAAAAACTGTTGATTGAATCCAATGCATTCAACCTTTGTGGTTAGATTTTCTGCTGCAGGTTTTTTCGCTGTTGACAGGCCGAGTTTGCCGACCTCATTCTGATAATACTTATATTTTACAGTCGCATATTGACTCTCCCACTTCCTGCCCTTTTCCTGTTGCCGAACATCGATCGCCCAATCAAGGTCAAGCATTGAGGTATTCTTACCCAACACCTCATCCATACCCTGCATCCGGATATTGAATTTCAGTTTATAGGAATCCGGCTCCAGTGTGTACACATAATCCATGTATCGGCCCTCGCCGGCAGGTAATCGCATCACCAATGACTTTGATCCGATTTCAGCTTTCTGGCTGGTTTCCTGCGTTTGGGGAATAAAAAAGAGGGTTTGGGTAGCGATGGCTTTGTTCTGCGAGAAGAACTGCAGATTGAAATGGGTGGTTTCCCCATCAAAAAGGATCAGTGGTTTACCGTCATAGGTTTTATAGTTGACCAGTTCGGCGGAATAAGGACGACCGCCTTTAGTGGAAAACCTAACCCGAATCTTTTTATTCTCCAGGATATAGAATGCCTCTTCGCCAACCGATGCTGCTGAGAAAGCGCCAAATTCGCTGATCCGGTTCAGGCTGTCCTGTTGTTCATTGAGAACCGCAGGAGTAGCCAGCTGGGTGGTATCAGCCAGTTTTTTGCTCTTTTCGGCTTCAAAGCTTTTTTGAGCTTCAACCAAAGCAATTGAGTCACGGACTCTTTGGTTTCTTGCAATATCTTCTTTGGAAGGCCTGGTAAAAATACTGTATGCTATCAGTAGCACACCCATTAACAATAAGCCAATAAGGGACTTCTTATCCATTTCAGATCAATTCTATTGTGAAATTAGCCGGCTAAAGTAAGGAATTATTCCAAGGCAGCCTTAACAAAGCTCACAAAAAGAGGATGTGGTTTCATAACGGTGCTCCGGTACTCCGGATGAAATTGGACACCGATAAACCATTTATGATCAGGGATCTCCATTATTTCCACCAGGTTGGTGTCAGGATTTGTACCGGAGGGTATCTATCCTGCGGCTTTAAACTGATCCATATAAGCGTTATTGAATTCATAACGGTGCCGGTGCCTTTCGCTCAGATTCAACGTATGATAGATTTTTGAAGCCAGCGATCCCTTTACAACCGTACACGAATAAGCCCCTAACCGCATAGTTCCGCCTTTATCGGTAATCTCTTTCTGATCTGCCATCAGGTCAATAACCGGATCTTTGGTATTCGTATCCATTTCGGTGGAATTGGCCGTTTTCAGGCCTAACACATTTCTGGCAAACTCGATCACTGCACATTGCATTCCGAGGCATATTCCCAGAAACGGAATATTGTGCTCACGAGCATACTGGCAGGCGATGATTTTTCCTTCAATGCCTCTATGCCCGAATCCGGGGGCAACAAGAATACCTTTCAGCTCCCCCAGAATTTTGGCAGCATCACCAGTCTCCAGTGTTTCAGAATGGATCCACTGTACATCGACTTTGCACTGGTTAACGGCTCCTGCTTGTATAAATGCTTCAGATATGGATTTATAAGCATCATGCAATTCGACATACTTGCCGATCAAGCCGATTTTAACAGTTTGTTTCGGGTTCTTGACTGAACGGACAAATTCCTTCCACGGTTCAAGATCAATTGTAGTATCGGATGGCAGCTTCAGCTTTTCAATCACGATACTGTCCAAACCTTCCCGGTGCATCATGAGTGGAACCTCATAAATCGTATCCACATCACGGCTTTCGATCACTCCGCGCTCAGCCACGTTGCAGAACAAGGCAACCTTTTTGCGGATTTCCAAATTCAGTGGTTTCTCTGTTCTCAGTATCAGAATGTCGGGCTGAACTCCTTCTTCGAGCAACATTTTTACCGAATGCTGGGTGGGTTTTGTTTTCAGCTCGCCTGTTGCACTGAGATACGGCACGAGAGTCAGGTGGATCACACAAACGCGATCACCCATCTCCCATTTCAACTGGCGGACAGATTCGATGTATGGCAGAGATTCAATGTCTCCGACTGTACCACCAATCTCGGTAATGACAATATCGTATTTTCCCTTCGATCCGAGTATTTTAATACTTCTCTTGATTTCATCGCTAATATGGGGTATGATCTGTACTGTTTTCCCGAGGAAATCACCTTTCCGTTCTTTATTAATGACAGACTGATAGATACGTCCGGTGGTCACATTATTGGCTTGTGAAGTTGGGCAATTCAAAAACCGCTCATAGTGCCCGAGATCCAGGTCGGTTTCCGCTCCGTCGTCGGTCACGTAGCATTCGCCATGTTCATAAGGATTCAGAGTGCCCGGATCGATATTGATATAAGGATCCAGTTTCTGAATGGTCACAGAAAACCCTCTTGCTTGTAAAAGCTTGGCCAAAGAACTGGCGATAATGCCTTTACCTAATGATGATGTTACACCTCCTGTTACAAAGATGTATTTTGTTTGTTTGACTGTCATGTGAAAAATTAGAATTTCCAGCTAAGACCGACAGATGGCATAAACGGAAGTTGGTTAACCCGTTCATACCGTATCCGGTCGAAATAGAATATATTCTCTCTGTTGTAAACATTAGTGATACTTAACGATGCTTCAAGCTCACTATTCTCGCCAGTTGCGATAGTTTTCTTCAGGTTGATATCCAAGCGATGGTAATAAGGCAATCTGCCCTGATTAAGCGGGCCATAAACTATACCCAGTTCACCGTTAACCGTGGTATAGTCGGTGTTGATTCCATCATGGAACGGGATTTTTTCATAGAATCCCTGTGTCTGGGTGAACGGAAAACCGGAACCAAGGTTCCAGCGTGCGCCAATTTCCCAGGTAAGATCTTTTCCGAAAGTGTAGGCAGCAACCAGATTGACATTGTGCCTCCGGTCGAAGTGCGGTGCATAGTTAATAACTCCGTCATATCGGGTTACCCAACCCAGAGAATAGGTGCCCCATAAATAGACGCGTTTGTAGTCGTATTTCAGCAAAAAGTCAATACCATAAGCCTTACCCGTTTCAATAATGAAATCTTTTCTCAGGTATTCCGGCTTATCCTGATTGTCTCCGGTATCATCATACAGTTTGTTACGGTTGATATTGGTCAGCTGGATATTGTCTTTGATATAGGTTTCCACATTCAGGTTAAGGCGATTCGTCAGATCGAACTCAAAACCAAAAATGGCATGGTTCGATTTCTGCAACTTTGAATTAATCGCCTTACCATCAAATTCTTTCTGCAGGTTTTCGGGTCCTGAAAGGAATCCGTAGAACAGGTTGACCACATCTCGGTCGGAGTTGGCAGCAATCAGGTTTTGTGAATAAATACCTGATGCAAATTTAAGTCTGAAGTTGTCGCTCAGATTATATTTTAAACCTAATCTGGGTTCAGGTGAGATTTCACTCAGCGAAGCATAATAATGCAGGCGAAAACTTGGTTCAATAAGAAATTTCCCCAGTGTTTTCTTGTACTTTGCGAAACCGGCCAGCTCCGTGGTAAACTGTTCCTGAGTAATTTTACGGCCCACCGAGTTGAAATAGTTGAAGTTCGTATTATATCCCAGTGTTTCAATGCCATATTCCAGCTCATCCTTACCAAGGATATATACAAACGACAAGCCGATGTTAAATCCGTCGATCGAACTCTTTCGTGGCTGCTGATCGGCCTCGTTCATGGTAATCAGGTACTTTGAATAGGCAACGTTTGCCTTGATCAATGCGGGATAATCACCCGGGATCAGAACTACATTGGTGCCAAATCCGTAGGTGTTCCAACCGATGTCAGTAATATTGCGGTAGGTGACATGATCGTTGAAATCAAATCCGAAGAAATTGACTTTACTTCCATTTTTGGCGTTTATGGAGACTTTCCCGTAAATATCAGTGAAATTAAAAGGAAGCCCGACGGTATCAATATATTTATACAGATACTTTGATGACTGTTCGAGGTAGGAGTGTTTTGCACTCAGAATGAATGAAGAGGAGCCGTCTGAATCGTCCTTAGCCTTTTTCAGGGGTCCTTCGAGTAAAGCCTTGGCCATGAAAGTGCTGGTCGAGAACTTACCGGATAACCTGTTCTTATTACCATCGCGCGTAGTGATATCCATAATAGACGAGATACGTCCACCATATTCGGCGCCAAATCCCCCAGTGTAAACGTCAACCTGATTGAGGATGTCAGTATCAAAAACGGAGAACAATCCGATTGAGTGAAACGGATTGTACACGATCATACCATCCAGTAACACTTTATTCTGAATAGGCGCACCCCCGCGAATATAGAGCTGACCTCCCTGGTCGCCGGTGAAGATAACTCCAGGCAGCACCTGCAGGTATTGGGCAAGATCAGGCTCACCGCCAATAGTCGGAATCTTTTCCATCTGTTTGGGGGTTACCTTGATAATGGAGGTCTGCACCTGTGTCTTCATGGTTTGTTTCTCACCTGAAATCACTACCTCATTAAGCGTATTAATCTGTTCTGAGATATACAGTTTTTCATTGATCACCCGGCCGGCCAGAACTTCTACGTCTTTTGAAGTTTTCTCATATCCAACTCCGGTGGCGGTCATAGTGTATTTCCCGACAGGGATTTTACTGATCATAAAAAACCCGTTCACGTCGGTCGAAGCGCCGTAATTTCTTGTTTCTCCCACATAAACGTTGCAACCGATAAGTGGTTCGCCGGTTTTCTTGTCATAAACAAACCCACGGACAATTCCGGTTTTTGCTGCTTGTGAAAATCCGCTGGTACTAATTAATACGCCCCAAATAGCCAAAGCCGACAGGAATCTCAATGTTCTCATGTTTAAAAGAATAAAATTTTACGATTCAAAGCGATCCAACAAATCGATTTTCTCTTTGAGAAGCTGAATACGCTCGCGCTCCTGAGCAATCTTATTCTCGACCTCACGGATCAGGGATTCAGATTTCTGCGATTTCGCAAAGAATCCGATGTTGTTCTCCCAGAGAACCACATCGCTCTCCATTTGCTTAAGCTTATTCACCAATTTCTCTCTTTCAGATGAAATTCGGTTTTTTGTTTTGGGGGACTGAACAAATGTATCAACTTTTTGTTTATATCGCAAAAATTCTTTTTTCGGTTCATCAACCTCCAGTTGGTCGAAAAGTTTATGAATAGCTTCACGGAACTCCTTCTGAACAATATCCTTTTTCTCAATCGGAATATGTCCGATGGTGGTGAACTCTTTTTGTATCTCTTTCAGCGTCATCAGATCTTC
>JAQWAJ010000040.1 GCA_028707745.1 Bacteroidales bacterium
AGGCGCTTTAGCCTTTAATGAGCCGATGACCGAATACTACCTTCGTCATCCATCCTACAATGATTATCCTGTTGTAGGGGTATCCTGGTTGCAGGCTACACAGTATTGCGAATGGAGAACCGATCGTGTGAACGAGGCAATGCTGATCAAGGAAGGCATCCTTATGGAGGATCCCAATCAGACCAGCGCTAAGAATTTCAACACTGATGCTTATCTGGCCGGTCAGTATGAAGGGGTGGTACGTCAGGATTTGCCCAGTCTCGATCCGAACAACACCGTTCGCAAAGCCAGGATGGAAGATGGTTTCTTCTATCCCAAGTACCGGCTCCCGACCGAAGCTGAATGGGAATTTGCCGCACTGGGACTGGTTGCCAAAGAGGAGTTGATTGACAATAAAAGGATTTATCCATGGCGCGGTAACTATACCCGTAATGAGGACAAATCCGAGAGAGGCAGTATCATGGCAAACTTTGTCCGTGGCAGAGGTGATTACATGGGAGTTTCCGGATCGCTGAATGATGGTTATCCCTATACTTCTCCGGTTAAAACTTATGCTCCGAACGATTACGGTCTCTATGATATGGCTGGCAACGTGAATGAATGGGTTCTGGATGTGTACCGTCCTTTATCCTCGATTGAAATGGATGAACTCAGTCCATATCGGGGCAATGTTTTTACGGTTCCGCAAAAAGATGCCGAAGGTAATATTGTTGAAAAAGATTCTCTTGGCCGGATTCCGAGAAGAATGATGACTGCCGAAGAAAATATGAAAAGAACGAATTACAAGAGGTCTGATAATCGCAACTATCGTGACGGGGACGCTCAGTCGAGCCTAGCACTCAAGGCAGGAGAGGAAGACAATGCCAAGAGCACCGGCGAAATGTATTTCCAGGGTAGCGGGGAGAATAAACTGGGTATGACAAGCAGGATTTCTGATCGTGCCCGTGTTTACAAAGGCGGTTCATGGAAAGACAGAGCATACTGGCTCGTTCCGGGCACACGCCGTTTTATGGATGACAATAAATCAACTGATGATATCGGCTTCCGTTGCGCTATGTCGCGCCTCGGCAGAGCTGATGGAAAATAGAATGTGAGATCTGAGGATTTCTATAATATTTTTCTGCAACACCCGCAGATATGTACAGACAGCCGGAAGGTATTTCCCGGCTGTCTCTATTTTTCTCTGAAAGGTGAGCATTTCGATGGCAATGCTTTCGCGGCAGACGCTCTTTCAAAAGGCTGTGCCTGTGCCATTGTCGATGATCCGGCTGTGGTTGCAGATGAGCGATATGTTTTGGTTCCTGATGTCCTGACTTTTATGCAGGAACTCGCCTCATACCACAGAAGCTTGCTTACCATTCCAGTGATCGGGCTCACCGGGACCAATGGAAAAACAACCACCAAGGAGCTGATTCAATCTGTATTAAAGCAAAAATACCTCACTATTGCTACTTCTGGCAATCTCAACAACCATATTGGTGTGCCCCTTACTGTATTGTCAGCAAACGCTGAAACTGAGATCCTGATTGTGGAGATGGGAGCCAACCATCCGGGGGAGATCGATTTCCTTTGCCATATCGCCAGGCCAACACACGGTTTGATTACCAATATCGGGAAAGCCCATCTGGAGGGTTTCGGATCGTTCGAAGGAGTTATCAGGACAAAAAATGAATTGTATTCCTGGATAAAAAGCACTGGCGGTAAGCTGTTTGTTAATACTGATGACCCTTTACTGAATACGCTGGTAAAAGACTATCCCTCGGTTTCCTATGGCGTTTCTGCAACTGCGGATATCAGCGGGAGCGCCCTGAATATGGAGCGAAATCTTTCGGTGATATGGGAGACTGCTGATGGAGGGCCTGAAATGGTCAACAGCCATCTGACAGGAGGATATAACCTGCAGAATATTCTGGCGGCCATATCTGTAGGCAGGTATTTCGGTTTAAGCAATGACCAGATCAGGGTAGGCATTGAATCCTATATTCCGGAGAATATGCGTTCGCAATGGATTCAGACGGATCACAATGTGCTGTTTCTGGATGCCTATAATGCGAACCCTTCAAGCATGGCGCTTTCGATCGATCACTTTGCCTCACTTCACTTGCCTGATTCGGTCGCGATTTTGGGTGACATGTTTGAATTGGGAGTCTATTCAGATGAAGAGCACCTCAATATTATAAAACTGGCTGAAACAAAGAACTTTGGAAGGTTGTTATTTGCTGGTCGGAATTTCTTCTCATTTAAAAACAAATATCCGTTTCTCTTTTTTGAGGATATCGGGACTCTTAAAGGCTATCTGGAGCAGAATCAGATCAGTGGTTGCCAAATCCTGATCAAGGGATCGAGGGGTATGAAATTAGAGCAATTGGTTCCCTATTTGTGAGGCAGTAAGGAAGTGAACTTTTTCTTTCGTCTGAGAAAATAGGCGGCAACTATGCTGTGGTTATACCATCCGGATAGTTCCTCAGGGGCAGGATGCCTGGTTCCGGAATAATCTGTATATTCCTTCTTCCAAAGTTTTGAAAAATCCCGGTGGGCTTTCACCACAGCCATAAAGAAAGCCGGTTTCCCTTTGAGAAGGTACTGGGCTGCGGCAATACCGTCGAGGACCTTTCTGATAAAGAGCTTCTTCCGGAGGCTGGCTGAGGGTACGTTTTTTCTGAGCAGTAAAAGATTATTCCGGAAATTCAGATAAAGTTTCTTGGGGCTTTCGTTGGGCAAGGCACCTCCGCCGACATGAAAGATCTGTGAATCAGGGGTGTACCAGACTTCATAACCATTCGAATGCAATCTCCAGCAAAGATCAATTTCTTCCATGTGCGCGAAAAACAGCGGGTCCAATCCGCCGGAAGCCCGGTATGCATCGGTGCGCACCATCATACAGGCTCCGGATGCCCAGAACACTCTGGCAGGTTCTTCAAACTGCCCATGATCTTTTTCAATGGAGTCGAAAATTCTTCCGCGGCAGAAAGGATAACCATAGCAATCGATCCAGCCCCCGGCTGCTCCTGCGTATTCAAAAGATTCACGGTCGGCAAAGCTTTTGATTTTGGGAGCCACAGCGCCTGCTTGCGGGTGTTGTTCCATAAAGGAGTAAAGGTGGCTGACCCAACCCGGAGTAACTTCTACATCTGAGTTAAGCAGAACCAGGTATGGGGTCTGGATTTCACGGATCGCAATTTCATAACCTCCTGAATATCCATAGTTTTGATCCAATACCTTTAACAGGATATCCGGATGCTCTGTGGTGATCCAATGGACCGTATCATCGGAACTGCAATTGTCAACCACCACAATATCTGCGATATCTGTCGGGGTGTTGGTTTTCAGCAGAGGCAAAAACTTTTGTAGAAATGCCAGACTATTCCAGCCAAGGATAATTACGGAAACCTGCTTCATGACGGCAAAGGTAACTCCTCCTTGTGATATTTCCATCGCCGGTGTGACCACAGCCATAGGTAAGGCTCTTTTCGGATGGAATCTTCAAGAAGCCGGGTATAGGTCCGGGTGATATCTCCATCTGCAGTTGGGCTGACTCCGTCATAGATCGGAGTGAGAAGTGCTTCATAGCTCCCGAAACCATGTTTTACCTGGTCGAGGTAGTAAACCGGCAGATGATATCGTCGCGCAATTAACTCGGCGCCCGTAAAAAAGGCGGTTTCCTGATTCAGAAAAGTAGTCCAGAACCGGATATCCACCCGAGCCGGAGTTTGATCGCCAATCAGCAACAGGGCAAAAGGTGCGCTGTCTTCGTTTTGCGCCCCGGAAACAGCACGGACCGTCTCTTTCATCGAGATTAATTCAATTCCGGGCTTATGCCTGATTTTTTGCATCAGATAGTCGGCAAACCGGCTTGACTGTGGTTTGTATACGCCCAACAGCCGGTATCCGGATGATAAAACAGGCAATGGAATCCACTCCCAGTTACCATAATGACCGGTCAGGATGATAATGTTTTGTTTCTGTTCCAGTGATTGAGAAAGCATCTCCGGGTTGGCAAACGGCATTCGCCTGGACTTTCGGTTCGGTTTCAGCCGGATAATCAGTATGGTTTCCAGAAACAACTCTGAAAAATGCTGGTAAAACTTGCGGGCAACTTTTTGTTGTTCTTTCGCGGAAAGCCCTGGTAATGATTTGCTTATGTTTTCTTTTACCACCTTTGACCGATATCCGCATAACCCAAAAAGCAGAACATCGATCAGAAGAGAAATAAATTTCATTAAAAATCCGGGCAACCAGGAAAAAAGCCAGAGGATTGCCCGGATGATGGTAGCTAGTATTTGATTCAATTTACCGGGTTGTGTCATCTTTTAAAGTTTGATAAAAATCTTGATCCCCATCCTGACCCACCTTTGCCATACATCAGGCTTTGCACGGTTGCATTTTCCCGGGGATCTGACGGCGAAAGCATGTTCACGTTATATCGATCATCCCTGGCGTCCGAATATAATAGAAAATATTCAGTGCCGACAACATGTGGATCGTAAAAAACGAAACGAACATTGCTCTGATTGTTGATATGAAAGAATGTCCAGATTATGTAGGGAGCGGTATTGGGTTCTGATTTTGAATCCTCAACCTGGTTCGGAGTGCCATACTTCAGCCATACATATCCCATATCCGTTTCATACCCATGTTTGATTTTGGTAGCATAATTCTTTTCAATGGCCAATACCTGATCCTTATAAAATGTCCATTCGGCTTCGGGATTTTGCTCATTCCTGATTTTCCAGAAATTGTACAGGAATTTTTGCATCTTCAATTGGTCCGTGGTTTCAATGACCTTGTCGATAAATCTATTCTCTTGTTGAGTGGAAATTGGCTTCAGACACTGGATATAGAATTTTAAGGAGTCCAGGGTGTTTATCTGTTCTGCAAAAGTCGAAGTGATGTCAACACTCTGAATGTCTGCCAGATTGATCTGGGCACCAGGATTGTCGCGCTGAAAGAACAGTTTGTTTTGGAGGATAAGCTCATTATTCCGGTCACGAGCTTCCACCACCAAATTGTAGTTTCCTCCAGGTAGTTCGGCAATAGGCATGGTTGCCAGGATAGGATTGATCATAGCAGCCTTTTGTTTTTGGAATCCGCAATAATCGCCCAGCATGACTTTGGTTTCGAAGGATTCAATGTAGTATCTGTAAAGGAAATCCTGATTTTCACCGAACTTTTTATCGAGATTGTACAGTTCGGTATAGAAGGTCAGTTTATTGACCGAAACCGGGTAATAATCTCCGACATAGGGCACCAGGTCGAACCCGCTTTTCGACAGGATATTCTCTTTTTTGGTGGCCTGAAAAGATTCGATTAACTGGATACCACTGAACTTGAGAACTGAATTGTTGAATTCGAGGTCCAAAGGATATGAGTTTTCAATCAGATTGCTTTCGTTGTTGTTATCTTTAATGGTAAGATCGATGCGATAGGTGCCTGAAGGCAACAACACTCTTTGCTGATCAATGAAATTAGGCTTCACATTCAAGGTGTCGTCCAATTCAGCGCTTAACAGATTATATTTCCGGTAATCAATGATCTTATCTTCTTTGATAAACAACAGGGTTACTCCCAGCGAGGCCTGGTAGGTTCCACGTGCTGTTTTTACATAATTCGCTGATGACCCTAGCAGTTTCAGGTAGGTTTCAACAAATGGTCCTTCGGCCTGGTAATAGAAGCCTGATTGACAGAATGTGCCCTGCAAATCCTGTGAATTTACCCGGACTGCCATCGTTAATACAAGCAGTCCCCATAAAATAACAGATTTTTTCATGGTTAGTGATTTGTTTAGTTAGGTTACTCTTTTCTGCGGGGACAGGGATAATTATTCTGTTTTTGTGTGGGGACAGAATAAACATAGTATTTTATCCGTCAGGTCCAACGAAAAGTGCCATGGTGTTTTCCATTATGTTTAGCAATAAGTCCTTATTATCTTTTGAAGTTTTCCAAAGCTCTTCCGCCCCAACCGGCATCAATGTCTTTGCTGTCGTAATCTTTCAGCTGGTTGGTTCGTCCATAGATATCATATTGCCAATATGGATTATAGAGTTCCCCTCTGGCATCAGAGTGTATGAGGACATATTCAGCGCCGGCCAGACTCGGATTGTAGAACACGAAGCGCCTGTTGCTCTGATCTTCAATGTGGTAGAATTGCCAGATCACATAGGGGAATGCGTTGGGTTCATGCCTGACATCCTCAACCTGATTCGGAGCTCCATATTTCAGCCAGGTACGACCCATATCGGTTTCAAATCCATGTTTGATCTTGGTTTTGTATGCCTCTTCAATCATCAGCACCTGAGACTTGTATTGATTCCATTCTGTTTCCGGGCTTTTATCGTTCCTGGTTTTCCAGAAACTGTAGAGGAACTTTTGCATGGGATCCACCTGGTTTGTTTTGATGATGTTTCTGATAAACTGAATTTCCAGCATACTGGCAACCGGCATCAATGACTGCAGGTAAAATTTCAGAGAATCAATAGCTGTGATTTTTTCAGCAAAGGTCGAGGTAATGTCGACACCCTGAATGTCAGATAGTTTGAGCTGCATTCCGGGATTGCTTCTCTGAAAAAATATTTTATTCAAAGCAATGAGTTCATTATTACGGTCGCGGGCTTCCACTACCAGATTGTAATTTCCGCTCGGCAGGTCAGTTATGGGTATTGAGGCAAGAATCGGATTTACAGCCGCAGCCTTTTGTTTCTGAAATTTCGAAAAGTCTCCAAGTGAAAAGTTTGTTTCAAATGATTCCAGATAATACCGGAACAAGAAATCCTGATTTTCACCTATTTTCTTATCCAGATTATACAACTCGGTATAAAATGTCAGTTTATTGACTGTAGCCGGGAAATAATCCCCGACGTAAGGAACCAGGTCAAATCCGCTTTTTGACAGGATATTATCCTGTTGAGTGGCCTTGAATGATTCAATGAACTGAAAATCACTATACTTAAGTTCTGTTTTATTGTATTCCATCGCTAAAACACACGAGCTTTCGATCGGGTTCTCCTTATTGGCATTGTCTTTCACGGTGAGTTCCAGGTGATAGACTCCGTAGGGCAGCGAGATCCTTTGCTGATCGATGAAATGAGGTTTTACTTGCGTAGTGTCTTCCAGTTCTGCGCTCAGCAGGTTATACTTTCTGAAGTCGATGATCTTCTCCTCTTTTTTAAAGAGGATGGTCACTTCGAGGGAAGCCTGAAAAGTGCCGCGGGCGGTTTTGATGTATTCAGCCGAAGGTCCGAAAACCTTCAGGTAAGTTTCAACATAAGGTCCTTCAGCGGGACTGAAAAAGTTGGCATGGTAGAACAATGCCTGTAAATCTTTGGCATTTAGCTGGGTTGTCATCAGTAAGGAGAGGACTACCCAAAGGAGTACTGGTTTTTTCATAGATCGTGATTTTGAAGTTTGACAGGGTTATGGTGCGCTAAAGAAACGCGGGTCACAAGTTTTATCCATCCGGTTCAATGCGGGATAAAAGATACCTTTCTCTCCTGCAACGAGACCCATCCGGAATGAATTCTTATTCAGTGTGTCGCTATTGTAAAACAATACATTTCCTGATTTTACAGAGACTTCAATCTCCTCGTTCCGGGGTGAAGCATTGACCACGAACTTCGTGCCGGTTACTTTGATTTTGGCGTATCCGGCAACAACGATAAACGGATGTTCAGGGTCGACAGTCACATCAAAGTAAGCCTCTCCGGTTAGTTTAATTTCGCGGGAACCGTTCATGAATTTGCTGCTATAAACCAATTTGGAACCGGGGCCGAGATCGACATGACTTCCATCAGGGAGTAACACGGTTTTTGCCGTAAGCTCCTTGTTTCGTATGATATGCGTATTCATCTGATGGAACAGAAGGACCCCGGAGCAGATTAACAACAGTAATACAGCTGCAACACGGGCCAGACGTAACGGCAGGGTATTCCTTCTGGTTAAGACAGATGGGGTAACATTCAACCGGGTGGCGATTATATTCCAACGGTTCTGCATATCGTCGGGATCGCTATTCAGATCGATGGATTCATAGCTCTCCTTCAGGCTTTTCAGCCGGCTTTCGTGATCCGGATCGCCGGATAACCAAGCGTTGATTGCCTGGTTTTCCTTTTTACTGGTTTCCTGATTCAGGAACCGGAATAATAACTCGTCCGTTATCATAGAGATTGTTTTCAACTATGACACCTGAATCCGGAAAATCCCCCAACAGTTCAGCGAAAATTTTTTAGCTTTTTTTGCAGAATCTTTTTGGCCCTTGACAGGTGATTTTCGATGGTTTTGGGGGCGAGCCCCAGATAAGAGGCAATATCATTGATCTTTTCGCCGAAAATGGCTGACCGGGTAAACACTTCGCGGCACTGGTCGGGAAGCTGCCGGATCTGCTGTTCGATGATCCCGAGAAGCATCGGATCAAATTTGTCCTGATTAATCGGGGAGGCAAACCAATTTCTTATTTCTACCGGATTGCTGATATAGATATCCTTAATTTTCTGCGATCTGATCCAGTTCAAACTTTTGTGGTACACTGAGGAGTAGAGGTAGGGTTTAATGGACCCGGTAATGTGAAGGGATTGCCTCTTCTCCCATAATTCCAGAAAAAGGTCTTGTACGAGTTCCTTTGTTGTTTCGGTATCATGGGTAATGGAGGTGCCATAACGGATCAAACCCGGCGAATAGAGCATGAAGAGGTGTTTGAAAACCTCCTGATCGCCATCTCGCAGGCCAGATTTCAGATTTTGATCATCCGGGTTCAAGGAGCGTTTAGAAGTATTTTTTCAACAAATCTAAAAATTCTTTGTGTATCAATCCGTTAGAGGCTACATAAGTCTCTCCGAAAAGATAGTTGTCTCCTCCGTGGAAGTCATTGACCTGTCCGCCGGCCTGGCGGATGATCAGGGTACCTGCGGCGACATCCCAGGGTTTGAGGTGGTATTCCCAGAAAGCATCATATCTTCCGCATGCAACGTATGCCAGATCCATGGCAGCCGATCCGAGCCTTCTGATTCCGTGTGTACAGCCCATGATATCTTTCAGGGAGGCCATGTAGGGATCGATCAGTGAAAAATCGGTGTATGGAAATCCTGTTGCCACCAGAGCCTCGCTCAGACTTGCCCGCTGGCTGGTATGGATGGTTTTCCCGTTAAGCCTGGCGGGTCCGCCTTTCCAGGCCGAGAAACACTCATCTTGTAGGGGATCGTAAATGACTCCGGCAACCAGCTCTTCGTCCTCCATTAAGGCAATGCTGACCGAAAAGGGAAACACTCCGTGGATGAAGTTGGTGGTGCCGTCCAGAGGATCTACGATCCAATTGAATTTCTTTCCCCGTTGGGTATAAGTGCCTTCTTCGGCAATAAAACCGGCTTCCGGAAGAATCAAAGCCAATCCGTCCAACAGTTGTTTCTCGGATTGCTTATCAACATCCGTTACAAAGTCCATCTTCCCTTTGGTTTCTATCATGCCTTCGTTAAGC
>JAQWAJ010000041.1 GCA_028707745.1 Bacteroidales bacterium
GTTTTTTCCCTTGTCGTTTCAAGGAGATCGTTGCAATACCGATTTCCGATGCGCGGCTTTCTGAGCCAATGATCAGCACCGAGTCGCCGGCAGGGTCAGCCACGCGGAGATTCCAATTCTTATGGTCGTGACCCGCAAAAATGACATCGAATCCGGGAACCCGTTCAGCTACCAGCTGCGTGGCATTCTCATTCAGCGGCTTGTCGGATTGCTGCTGGCCGTAAGTGGCATCCACCCCGGCGTGGAACAGCCCGATCAGCAGATCGGGTTTTTCATGGATCAGAATATATTCCGACCACTTTCGGGCCGTCTTGATCATATCTCTGAATTCAAGCCCTGACCATAGTGCAGGTGGCAGCCAGTCGGGAATTTTCGGAGTGGTCAGCCCCAATACCGCTATACGAACCCCTGAATGTTCGATTATCGCATAGGGCTTGAATGCCGGTTCATCACTTTCGGCTTTCACGCTGTTAGCCGAAAGCCATGGGAAATTAAACTCCCGGTTGAGCTTGTCGTACACCGGGTGGCCTGTTTCGAGGTCGTGGTTGCCGATGGAGCCGGCCTCATATCCCATGTAATTGAGAATCCGTGCGGCAACATTGGGTTTTTCAACATCGATATAGTTCGAATAATAGGAGGCGGGATCACCCTGTATCAGATCGCCGTTGTCGAGGAGAATCACCGTTTGTCCTGCTATAGCCCGCTGTTCGCGCGCCCAGGTGGAAACCTGCGAAAGAGAACCGTAAATCGGTTTCCCGGAATACCAGTCTACGGGAAAATAGGCGCCATGAACATCGGTAGTAACGCCAATTTTCAGAGATATCTCCTCCTTTTGCGCATACGATCCGATAAAAAATCCGGATAGGGCGAAGGAAAGCAGGAACCTGAGAATGAAGCGGTTTCTCATTTGTTTCTCAATACTTCAATGGCTTTGTTCAACGTGTTATCGATAGTCTGGATAATCGGGTAGAAGCCGTCATTGTCCATGAAATTTCGTGCGATATAGGCCTTCAGCTGGGTCCGGATAATCAGCTTTGATTCTCTCCATTCGTATGCTGTCGGATTGTAGCCGTTGGTCAGGATCTGGGTTTTGAATGAGCCCAGCACATCTTTTGAATCCAGGTAATCCGATAACTCGTCAACCTCCTTGAAAGCAAACAGTTCGTCGCGGTGCTGATCGGAGTAAGTAAGGGCGTATTTATAGATTAGCCCGGCCGCATTGATTTTCAGGAAGAATGGGGTGATTCCTGAGGTGTCGTAAGGCACAAAATAGTCGGGCATAATTCCGCCGCCACCATATACGGTACGGCCCTGGGGAGTGGTAAATTTCAAACTGTCGTTGAAGTGGATGCTGTCGGCTACCAGGAACTCGCCTTTTTTGTAACGTTTGGCGATATCGTGATAGTAATCTTCGGTTCCGTGTGAATACGATTTCTGGATTGACCGGCCTGTCGGGGTGTAATACCGGGCCGTGGTGAGCCGCAGCGCTGATCCGTCGTTCAGCATAGCCTGTTCCTGAACCAGGCCCTTACCGAATGAGCGCCGTCCGATGATCCAGCCCCGGTCGTTATCCTGAATAGCCCCTGCCACGATCTCTGAAGCCGATGCGGAACCTTCATCGATTAAAATAGCCAGGGCGAGATTTTCTCCTGAGTCTTCCTGGGTGGCCCTATACTCTTCGCGGGTGCGTGAATGGCCCTCGGTATAAACGATCAGCTTTCCTTTGTCCAGAAAATCATCTGCAATCCGTATGGCCGGATCCATGATGCCACCTGAATTTCCGCGAAGGTCGATAATCAGTTTCCGGCAGCCCGAGCGTTTCAGTTTTGACAGGGCTTCCTGAAACTCAGGATAGGTGGTTTGGGAAAAGGTGTTGATCCGGATAAATCCTGTTTCCGGGGCTGCTATGTATCCGACATCGACGCTGGGTACCGGAATGATACCCCGGGTGAGCGAAAACGACAACTTTTCGTGGGTCCGTTTACGGTATACCCCGACTTTCACTTCAGATCCTTTCTCCCCGCGCAGGCGGTTAACGATGCTGTCCTCAGCCATCTTAACCCCGGCCACGGGAATCCCGTCAACACTGATAATCCGGTCGCCCGGCAGCACTCCGGCCCGTTCTGAAGGGCCACCTTTAACGGTTTGGATAACCAGAATGGTATCGTTCTGCATATTGAACTGCACGCCGATTCCATCGAAGTTTCCCCGTAGGGTTTCGTTCACTTCCAAAAGATCGAGGGGTGGGATATAGATACTGTGCGGATCGAGCTTCTCGAGCAATGCAGGGATTAGGGTCTCCGCTATGGAGTCCATATTCACGGAATCCACATAATTTTCTTCAATGAATCCCAGAACGGAACTTAGCTTATCCTGACGGCTGAACACCCTGACCGGCAACTGTGCACCCGAATTGCTCCGGAACATTTCTCCCAGATACATTCCTGTCACCAGGCAACATCCCAGCACTATCGGAAGCCAGATGGCAATTCTTGAGTTTTTGCCTGACATGGTGTAGATGGATTTATTCTACTGACAGGTAAACTGTTTCAATACCGGCACGGTGTAAAAGTTCAATTCCGTCGGTGATACGGTACTCTTCTCCGTAAACCACCCTGATGATGCCGGCCTGGATGATCAGCTTGGCGCATTCCAGACAGGGCGAAGCAGTAGTGTACAAAGTAGCTCCTTTGGAGCTGTTGCTGCTTTGGGCAACTTTGGTAATGGCATTGGCCTCAGCATGAAGAACATAAGGCTTTGTGATACCCTCATCCGTTTCGCATACATTCTCAAATCCGGTGGGGGTTCCATTGTATCCGTCGGAAATGATCATCCGGTCACTGACAATCAGTGCCCCGACTTTTCTTCTGACACAATAGGAATTCTCAGCCCAGATCCGCGCCATTCGTAAATAACGCAGATCAAACTGTCTCTGTTTGTCTTCGCTGAGGTTCATTGGCTGAATCTCTGCAGAAACGCATGTTTATGCGCCTCTACTTTTTATCTTCCGGTTGAACGGGTTTTGAATCGGTTTTTTTGGGCCTGGTTACTCCGTAGGAACCCATGAACAACTTACCGCGCTTGGTTTTTTTATCTCCTTTTCCCATGATTGAATTGTGCTATAATAATGAGGTTGCAAAGGTAAGAAGTTTTCATTAAGATAGGATGTGGCAACCTTTTAAAACATTTCGTTCTTCAGCAGATACTGGTCCACCATAAATCGGGCATTCTTCAGAATCAGACTGTCGGCCGGTTCTCCTTTGTCCCGGGAATTTTCAATGATCTGTTTTTCCCACTCCGGAGTGTTATGAATCGCCTGGATATACTCTTTCACCATCTTATCGTACTCTTTTTGCCAGAGTGGCCCGTACATCTCCCTGTTTGCCTTCGCGAGGAATCCCCATCCGATGCTTTGAATATTCGACGGATTCGCCATCAAAATAATCAGATCGGTGTTGGCGAAAGCATCCGGAAATTTCAGCTCACTGGCTTTATATGGTTCCGTGATATCGTTATGATAAATAGTGGAGTTGTAATACCAGTATTGGACATCACTGAACAGCCGGTTGTCGAGAGGCAGGCAGTACATGTTCCAGAAAAAACTGTCTCCGATAACGATCGCCGAAGGCAGATTGAAGCCGTCGGGTGACTGGCAATATATTCCCGGGTAACACAAAGGCTGTTTTTTCAGGGGAACGAAGAGATTCATAATTTTTTCAAGATCTTCATCCGGGGCGGAGATGCTGTCGGAGGGAAAAACTAGGCCGAGGTGAAATTCCGGCATCGTCCGTTTCATTACGGATGCAATGAATCCCGAAAGGGTGTCGGTTGCCACATTTCCGCCGTAATGGCTCCAATGCATTCCGGTGGTCGGAAACAGCGCACACCCTGCGGTATCTTTCATTTCTATGAATAGCTTGTTGAAATCCAGCAGGGGAATGCCAGCCTGGCGAATGGCTTCCGACATGGCACTGTAATTGGTTACTGCGGGCGTTTTCTTCCAGCGCTCAGGTATATACTCCGGATAAAAATCGGCCTTTCCGGGAGCAATCAGAACGATCAGCTCCTTACCGTTGTTTTTAAAATAATGACGGATGTTTTTCAGCTGCCTCGCCTTGTATTGCACACTGTCGTTGCCGATATAATCCATCCCGGCACGGGCGGCCAGAATCCACTCTTCAAACAAATATCCGTCTTTTCCAACGACTACCCCATCGGCGTGTGGCTGTCTGAAAAGGGAGTAGTCGAGTTGGTTGTAAAGCCTGACAAAGAAAGTCCGGAATCCGAAGTTTTGCTCAATACGTTTATTCAAACCGGGCTGATACTGAAAATGGTACCATTTGTCCCAACCGAAATCCGGTAATGGCTGGTCATAGACCGATCCGTTTAGCTTCTTTTCGGGGAAAACCCGTGTCAATGTTTGAATCGCAGGAATTCCGATTATCGCGATGAACACCAGGCAGAGCTTGATATAGTGGTTGTTCTTCTGCATATCAGAATCTGAAATAGATGAACGGACTGAAACCCTGTCCGGTAAGCGATGCGATGCAAAGGACCAGCAAAACGGCATATAATCCGGTTATGGCTGTATGTTCATGATGCGTATAAACTCGTTCATAGAAGAAGGCCTGTAATTTCAGCCCATATTTGCTTAACGTGATGAACGAGAATAGGATGGCGACAATCAGGATCGTGTAGAAATGCGGATTGACCGGCAACAGTCCGGATTTGAAATCGAAAGAGAACAGCGTCTTTAAAAAACCTGCGGCATCTGACAGGCCCTCGATCCGGAAGAAAACCCTCGATAGGACGATGACCAGGAAAGTGCAGGCTATCGGTATGTATTTCCAGATCCGTGAGTACAATTTCGTGAGGAAGAGCCTCTCGAGGATCATAAAGAAGCCATGAAACGCGCCGTACAGCACAAAGTTCCACGAAGCCCCGTGCCAGAGCCCGGATATCAGGAAAACGAACCAGAGGTTAAAATAGAGCCGGCGTTTGGTTTTCACACGATTGCCACCCAACGGGTAGTAAACGTAGTTACGCATGAAGTTGCTGAAGGTGATATGCCAGCGGCGCCAGAATTCGGTCACACTGCCCGAGATGTATGGATTATCGAAGTTTTCAGGAAATCGGAACCCGATCATCCGGGCCAGTCCGATGGCCATATCGGAATATCCCGAAAAATCGAAATAGAGCTGAAAGGTATAGGCCAGTATGGCTATCCAGGCTGAAGCCGTATCCAGTCCCGGCATGCCCAATCCCATAATCCGGTCAACCTCGATGGCCAGAACATCGGCGATCAGTACTTTTTTCGAGAGGCCCAGGATGAACCGGTAGAAGCCGTACAGGATGTTGCTCCAGGTATCTTCGCGCTGCCGGATTTGATTGGCAATGAACTCGAAACGGATGATCGGTCCGGCCAGGAGGTGCGGAAACATCATGATATACAGGAGGTAATCCAGCGGACTGGTGAGCGCCTCATGTTTGCCCCGGTAAACATCAACCGCGTAAGTGATAGAAGTGAAAGTGAAGAACGATATTCCGATAGGAAGAGCGATGCGCTCCCAGGTGAGCTCCGGCGATCCGAACAGTTGCCTGAGCATGCTCACATTCTCCAGAAAGAAATTAGCGTATTTAAAATAGAAAAGCAATCCCAGGTTGAGGGCCACCGAAAGGCCGACCAGCAGTCGCCTCCTGTTTCGCTGCTGCGTTTTTCCCAGGAATCTGACCAGATAATAGTTAGCCAGACAGCTTCCCAGCATGAAAGGAAGAAAATCAGGAGCGCCCCAGGCAAGAAATAAAATACTGAAAATCAGAATAATGGCATTCCTGAAATTTCGGGGCACCAGATAGTAGGCTGCAAGGAACAGCGGCAAAAAGAATAAAAGGAATATGATGCTCGAAAAAACCATCGGTCTAAAATAGCAAAAGCCCTGTAAACAAAAAAGGCCCAATTCCTTGAGCCTTTTTCCTTTTTCCTTTTTCTTCCTGCCTTCCTGCCTTCCTGCCTTCCTGCCTTCCTGCCTTCCTGCCTTAACTTTGTACCCAGAGCCGGGGTCGAACCGGCACGACATTGCTGTCACTGGTGTTTGAGACCAGCGCGTCTACCAATTCCGCCATCTGGGCATGAGGATAGAGCGGCAAAGATAAAAAAAACCCCGACACACAGTGCCGGGGTTTAGAGATTTTACAACAGAGCGATTATTTTACCAGAACCTTCATTACCTGATTGTTCACTTTCAGAAAATACATCCCTCTGGCAAATGCTGAGAGATCAATGTTTTCCTGATGAGTAGATACCGATTTAACCATTTTCTGATAAACTGACTGACCCTGGATGTTGGTTACCAGGATGTTGAGATCAGTTACCTGAGTGTTGGATATGTCGAGGGTAAACATTCCGTCGGTCGGGTTCGGGTATACTTTGATCGATGAGGTCAGCGTATTCAGCTCAACACCCATGCTGATACCATTGTTGTACACATCGTTGATCATGTTGTAGAATGAGGTGCGGTAAACCCGGTTTGCCCCTCCCGATGGGAATTCTGACGTGTTCCAGTTGCCATTGATTCTGTATTTGTACTCTATATTCTGGAATGTAGCCAATGCGGGAACTGTCAGGGTATAGATTCCGTCTCCATCAGCATCGGTCAGGTGACTTGAGGTCCCGTTCCATCCGTTTATGGTACCGGCAACATCGACATAATCCCCCGCGGTTGGATTGAAATACCCGTTTCTGATCGGTAAAGTCATATCGACATTGAATGTGACATCTGCGGTTGCAGGTGCGCCAGATTCTGCTACGTTCAGCCTGATCATCGAAAGATCGCTGTTGGTTCCCCAGGTGTCTCCGGATATGAAACGGACCAATGTTTTTCCTCCAGGGTACTGGTGCGACTGGTCGGATCCGATGGTAAACCGGTAAATACTGTTATCGGCTATAGCGCCTCCCCCATGGTAGGTCTGGATGGCAGCTATATAAATTCCTGGTTCGATAAATTCAGATTCACCATCCTTGTCAAGAGGTATGGTAACCCATTTGCTCAGCATTTCCTGAGTTACCTCGGTAAAAGCTCCTGAAATGACCTCTATGTATGCATCCTGTTCGGCATCATATTTAAAGAGCCAGTTCTGGAATGTATATCCGACTTTTGTACTGGCTTTCGGGTTGTCTTTTCGTTGCAGGATGAAGGTTGAAATAGAGTTTACCTCGGTGGTTTTTTTAATGTCATAAACAATTCCGATGTAATCGCCGTCATTGTTACCGGTGGTCCATCCTGCGGTACTGGAATAGGTTTCATAATCCCAGTCTGATAAGGAGTAAATACTGTCAGTAACAAAATAGGTATCGGTATAGACATTATTTGCAGGGCGACCGTCTACTGCTTTTTGTTTGGCCGTGAGAACCATTTTGTAATTACCATATCCGCTTGGAACAAATGGATCTGTAATAGCAAAGGTATCACGCTGAAGGGTCCAGATATCGGTTACCTTTTCGGAATTCTTGCTGTACACTGAAACGCCGTTTTTGAATACCTCGGCATTCAGGAAGCAACTTTCCTGATCTTCATAACCGGCGTTTAAAAATCCGGCTTTAAAGGTGTATCCGCCGAAGTTATCAGTCCCGGTTTGACTCAGAGGAACCATATAGGTAAAGCCTTCGTTGTCGTTAGCCTCGTTGTCAACCATGTAAAGCCATGGAGTTTCGAGTTGTAATTCAGCATTAAAGGCTTCCGACAGGGAGATGTCATCGATACACCAGAAATATTCAGCATTGCTTGCCCACTGAAACCTGATCCAAACGTGGGGTTGTCCGCCGGCAACTTCTGTTATGTTGACTTCAGGGTTAGGATTCTTGCAGAAGATGTTGGTGGCTGTTTCAAAGGCCATATTGAAATCAGCCCAGTGCACGCCCAGGTCATTACTGACCCTCATTTTAACATCCGGTGAGCCGCAGCAGACCCTGAAATACTGGGTCATCTTAAAAATCACCGAAGGATGGGTTGAACAATCGAACTCGGGAAGCTGAAACCAGTTAGTTCCGGCATTGGCGGTTGAAGTTCCATCTACATAATTGTATTCATCCATCGGGAGTACCCAGTAGCCGTCTTCCGGCGTCTTTGAGTAGATATGCCCGGGAAGGAAGGTGAATTTCCCTTTGATGCTGTCAGTTCCGGCACGCCATACCCAGTACTGCCCGAAGTCGCCTTCTTCAGTGACCTGCCATCCGGCTGGCAGCGACCATCCGCGGGGATTGGAGGGGTCGGCAAAATCGAAGGTTTCGGAGTAAAACACTTCACCTTCCCCTTTGAGCGCCTGCTCAGGTGGGGTAACCATCTTTTTCTGCTCGTTTGAATACGGAGCATAATTGGTAAACTGCCTGATATTCTGCCCGTATGAAAGGCCAAAAATAGCAAGCACGACAAGCAACGAAGTAAATCTTTTCATATAGAGTAAGTTTTAAGGTTTGTTGTCGGTAATCAAAAAACAGATTACCGTACTGCTTAATAACAAATATCGTAATATTTATTATTGAATGTGACGATTCAGTTGATAAATGCGTCAATAAAACTTACAATCCGGGTGAGAACCCTTTAAAAAGATCAGGTAGTCCTTGCCTGACCCTTCATGCGCATGATGAATTCTTTCTTTTTCCGTTCGCTGACATCGACCTGACTGCCATCTTCAAAAATGATATATCCCCCGCGGCCCGAGACATATTTTTTCACAAATTCGAGATTGATCAGATGTTTACTGTGCACCCTGACAAAAGTGAGGTCCGACAGCAGGCGTTCGAAATTGTTCAGCGTTTTTGAGGTAACGATGCGTTGCCCTCCCTTGATAAAAAAGGTGGTGTAACTACCATTGGCCTCGCAGCGGATGATATCTCCAATTTTGTATACATCAAATCCATCCATGGAGGATAGGATAATCCGCTCATTACTGTTGCTCAGTCCTTCCCGGAGTACGGAAACCCGGTCGGTGAAATTTGAATCGGCACGAATCTTGGTATAGCGATCGACGGCTTGCTGCAGTTTTTCAGTGCTGATCGGTTTCAGCAGATAATCGAGAGCCGAAAAGTCAAATGCTTTTAAGGCATACTGATCATACGCTGTGGTGAAAATGACTTCAAAATCGGTATACTCAACATCCTCCAGAACCTGGAATCCCTGACCGTCAGGAAGGGCAATATCCAGAAATACGAGTTCGGGTTTGATGTTGTCAATCAGCTCAATGGCGGATTCGACCGTCTGGGCCGTGCCCACAACCTGCACATCGGGACAATATCTTTGGAGCAGAATAGCCAGCGCTTCCAGACTGTTATCTTCATCATCAACAATAACGGCTTGAATCAACGAAGTCATTTTTTTAAGGTTTAGTCTAGAA
>JAQWAJ010000042.1 GCA_028707745.1 Bacteroidales bacterium
TGGTGGGGTGATATTGGCTTTTCTGATTGTGCTGTTTCCTCCGCTCTATGGTGAGGGGTACGGTGCACTGCACAGTTTACTGAACGGAAATCCCGGCGAGGTCCTTGCTAACAGCTGGTGGTTCAGTAAAACCAACGATCAATGGATATTCCTGGGAGCCATTTTATGCATCATCCTGATAAAAGTGGTGGCTACTGCCGTAACCACCGGAGCCGGTGGGGTGGGCGGTGTATTTGCTCCCAGTTTGTTTTTGGGCGGTTTGAGCGGATTCTTTTTGGCCAGGTTGCTCAATAATTTAGGAATGGTGAATGTTTCTGAAGTGCACTTCACGTTGGTTGGCATGGCAGGCGTGATGTCGGGCGTCATGCGGTCGCCTCTGACTGCCATGTTTCTGATTGCCGAGATCACCGGTGGATATGTGCTGATTATCCCTTTAATGCTCACGGTTGCTATTGCCTATATCACGGCCAACCTGGTTGACCCCCATTCGGTTTATACCCGCCGGCTTGCTAAACGCGGGGAACTGATTACCCACAACAAGGATAAGGCTGCCATGACCAGGATGAATATCAAAGGATTGATTGAACATGAAATAAAGACTGTTTCACCGGATCAGACTATGGGAGAACTTATTACGGTGGTTTCTGAATCCACCCGTAACGTATTTCCCGTACTGGATCTGTCGGGGATGTTTATGGGATTGATCATCATGGAACGCCTGAGGCCTATCATGTTTAAGACTGAACTCTATCAAACTACAAGGTGTTCCGACCTGATGTATTATCCGGAATATGTGGTTGAAATAAGTGATTCGGTCGAACAGATTGCCCAGAAGTTTCAGGCCTCCGGAAAATATATACTGGTTGTTTTAGATCATGGAAAATACGTCGGGTGCGTGAGTAAGGCCCGCGTATTCTCGAAATACCGTGAGTTCATGAAAGAGATGTCGGAAGATTGATTCGTTAATCCTTCACGCAACGAACAGAAATCGCGTAAGCCTTTTTGTAATTATAAATAAACGTGTTGGCGTAATCATAGCCGATCGTCATGTTGTAGGCTTCGCGGCTGTTGTATTCAGTTGAGGCAAAGAACTGTGCGTAGTATCCGAGACCGGCATATAATCCGGAGTCATATCTGCGGCCTGCCGGTAATGCACTGAATCCTACTTCATTGGTTGATTCAATGGAGCTTTCCTTCCAAAGGTCTTTTACGTTATCCTTCAATTTGGTTCCGGCAACTTCAGTTCCGCCATTCAGATTGATCATGGTTTCAAATTCCTTGACCGATGGCAGGTGCCATCCGGCAGGACATGATTTCATTGCAGCATCCCAGGTATATAGCCGTCCATAAGTCTGGCAACGGGCTAAATTGTTTTCATAACAATAGCTTCCTTCTCCCGCATCATAGCGCAGGTTTTCAGCCATCCACCAGGCATCGCCCATCTGGACAGCCTTATAAGTTTGCCCGTCGCGTGAATCGTTGATGGTTATGAAATGCAGGTCGTATGTGGTGAAGCTCCAAACCGGACCCATGGTGATGTTCCCTTTGGAGTCGCGAACCCTGATTTTCCAATAATAGGTGGTGCCATATTCCAGTTCACCACCGGTAAAGGTCCCTAACATCTGACTGGCTATGAGCTGCTCAGGCGGATTGGTTTTTCCGAAAAAGCAGGTGAAAAACATCGGATCCCCTTCAGGGTCGCTGCTGCCCCATCTCATCCAGGGATTAACTGATAAAACAGTCGACCCGTCAGCCGGCTGAGGATCAAACGGAACTTCGGGAGGAAGATTCGAACTGGTTACTACCAGTGGAACCGCCATAGTATCGGTCAACCCACGGGGATCTTTTACCACCATGGTCACCGTATAATTACCGGGCTTAGTATATTTATGATCACCGGTTTTACGGGTTGCATATTGGGTGTCGTAACTACCATCTCCATCATAATCCCACATGATGACCAGCGCATCTGCCTTGTCGTTGGGATCACTGGTGCCCGAAGCATCCATCACAAAAGTGGTCTGATCATTACCGGTCGTAGGATCGATAGAAAATTGAGCTACAGGAGGTTGATTTTCTTTTTGACAAGATTGCCAGGTCATACAAAGAGCTACCGTTAATAAACCGGTGAGCAGCAGGGAGTATTTTTTCATCAGTCTGTTTTCAAAGGTGAACGATAAAGGCAAAGTTAATATTTCAGTTTAAAGATAGACAGGTTAAAGGAAATGATTGAGCATTTTGATTAGTGCTTTCTTAACCTTGACTACCTTTGGTCACTAAACTGATTCGCCATGCTGAAAATTCTTCTTGCTCTATCCATTGTGCTACAGTTAATTGCAGCTGGAATCGCACTTAAACTGTTCAGCGTAACCAAATACGCTTTGTCATGGATTCTGATTACCATCGGATTTCTGCTGATGGTGATACTGAGATGTATTGAGCTGGTTCCTTATGTCAGCGACCTGAAACCTGATTATTTCAGGGAACTCTATATCTGGATGGGAGTGGTAACTTCAGTTTGCTTTGCTACGGGGGTGTACCTGATCCAGCAGATATTCAATTACATGAAGAAAGTGGAAAACGAACGCCGGAAAACCGAAAAACGATTTTTATCGGCAATAATCCAGACTGAAGAGGCTGAAAGAACCCGGATTGCCAAAGATTTACATGATGGCATGGGTCCCTTGCTCAGCGCCGTGAAAATGTCAGTGTCGACACTAGAACACCTGAATACCACAGATCCACAGAGTATTACGATTATCCGCAATGCTTCTGAAACAGTTGATGAGGCCATCCGGAGTCTGAAAGATATCTCGGATAATCTTAGTCCGCATGTTTTGGCTAATTTTGGAATGATCCGGGCGCTCATTAATTATGTGCAAAAGGTTAATCAGACCGGGCAACTGGAAATCGATTTCCAGACCACTCTGAAGAGTGAGCGGTTCGATGAGAATGTTGAAGTGGTGATCTATCGTGTAGCCAGTGAGTTGATTCATAATACGATTCAGCATTCACAGGCGACACACGCTGGAATATCACTGAATTATGTAAATAATGAATTATTATTGGAGTATCAGGATAACGGCATTGGATTTGAAGCCGACCGGACGATGAAGGACAAGGCCAGGGACGGAGCCGGATTGACCAACATCCGTTCCCGGATCAATTCATTGAAAGGTGAACTTAAAATAGAATCGAAACCCGGATTGGGCCTCAGAGTTTTTATCCGGATTAAAGCAAATAAGAAGATATGAAATACCGGGTAATGCTTGTTGATGATCATAAGCTGTTCAGGAAAGGACTGCGGATGCTTATTGAAACCTTGAGCCATTTTGAAGTTGCCGGAGAAGCCTCTGACGGTGTGGAATTCCTTCATCTGTTGAACCAGAATAAACCGGATATCGTGATGCTCGATATCGCTATGCCTGAAATGGACGGAATCGAAGCGGCCAGGCAGGCGCTGGTGAAATATCCTGATTTGAAGATTATTACGTTAAGCATGTTCGGCGAACAGGACTACTATTTTAAAATGGTGGATGCCGGGGTAAAGGGATTCCTTCTCAAAAACTCTGATTTTGCGGAAGTAAAAATGGCGCTTGAAACCGTTGTGGAAGGCGGCAACTATTTTTCGAGGGAACTTTTAATGAATCTTGTGAATTCTCTGAAAAACGCCCCGGAAGAGATGACTCCGGATTCACCCTTGTCGGATCGGGAGAAAGAGATTATATTGCTGATTTGCAAGGGAATGTCGACACAAGAGATCGCCGATTCCCTTTGCCTGAGCAAACGCACCGTTGACAGTCACCGCGCAAATATCCTGCTGAAAACAGGCTGCAGAAATACCGCCAGCCTCGTCGTTTACGCCATCAAGGAGAAACTGGTGGAGATGTAACAATTACGTATTTATACCTTTTAGATTCGGTATTCATTCTCTTACGAATGAGGGTGCCCTGTTGTAGTTTTGTTAACTGATGAACAACTTGGAAATCCTCAGGCAAATCCAGACAGATCCCCGTTATGACGAATCATGCCGGTCGTGCCTGAATTGCGGTGTTTGCACGGCAATCTGCCCAGCTGCAGGTTACTTCGATTATGACCCCAGAAAGATTGTCAATCTGGTTCGGGAAGGCGATGAAACAACCTTAACCGAGATCATCAGTTCCGATTTGATCTGGTACTGCGGACAATGCATGAGCTGCAAACCGCGCTGCCCGAGAGGCAATGTTCCGGGAATACTGATCCAGATACTTCGAACCGTATCGATCAATACCGGGCTGTTTGCCAAATCAAGGCTTGGGCGTCAGCAGCTTCTGTTGAAAAGGACTATCGGTCATAATATACTGGAAACCGGATATTGCATTCATCCTACCCGTGTCGACCCGGCCAAGCATCCCGAACAGGGGCCCGTGTGGGAATGGATGTCAACCAATGCAAATCAGGTGTACAGCCGTTTTGATGCTGGGTACGACAAAGAGGGCCCCGGTTTGCTAAGAAAAATCAGTCCGAAGGCCCTCGGTGAATTGGATCGGATTTTTGACGTTACCGGATGTAAGGAACTTTGGAGAAAAATTGAAGACGGAGCCGCTAAATGAAACAGTACTGGAAAGATTATCAGAAAGATATAGCCGACGATAATTACTTCTATGTTAGAAGTTGTATTCGTCAGAACTTTTTTCCCGGCGCAGAAAACCTGTTTATCGATATCCTCAAAAACAAATTGGGAAAAACAGTTTTTGAAGATGCCGAACATACCACCTGCACCGGTATCGGTTACCATACCGATGTTGTGCCCCTTGAAACGACCATGACCGTTATCGCCCGGCAGTTTGCCCTGATGAAGGAGAAGGGATACCGGAATATGATCGCTTCGTGCGTTACCTCCTTCGGACTCTATTCGGAGGTACTCGACATGTGGAAACATCAGCCGGAACTCAGGGAAAAGATTGCCGGATATTTGATGGAAGCTACCGGGCGAACATTTGTGGAACCTGAAAACATGGTACATGCTTCGGATATCCTTTACAAATACCGGAATGAGATTGCTTCGATCGCAAAATATAAACTGATCAATAAAACTACCGGCGAACCCCTGAAAGTGGTCGACCATATTGGTTGCCACTATGCCAAAACATTCCCTGAAAGAGGAGTGGGTGGCTCTGAGTTTCCTCAGGTTCTTACCGGACTGATTACCGCATGGGGCGGACAAACGGTGGATTACCCGGAGAGGCGCCACTGCTGCGGATTCGGATTCCGAAATTATCTGGTTCAGCCAAACCGCGGATATTCCATATCTCAGTCGAAAATCAAGCTGGAATCGATGAAGCCTTATGAACCCGATCTGATCGTGGCCAATTGTCCGGGTTGTTCCATGTTTCTCGACCGCTGGCAATATACCCTCGAGGAAACCGAAGGAACCGTATATGGAGCTTGTGGCAATAAGATCCCCGTATTTACCCATGAAGAACTGGCCGGACTGGTCCTGGGATATGATCCGTGGGAGATCGGATTGCAAACTCATCAGGTCCCGGTCGAAGGATTACTGGATAAAATCGGAGTCGAATATAATCCCGGTCTAAAATATACCGACAGACAGGGAAATCTGATTGGTGAACCTGAAATGATTAACCAACACGTATGTTAGAAAATGAAAACCACCGGATAGCGGTGATTGGAGCCGGCCCCGCGGGTATCTCAGCAGCAGTCACTGCCGCTGAACTTGGTATTGATGTCGATTGGTACGATAAAGCGGACCAGATCGGCGGGAAACTGAATGATTACTATCAGTTGTTCCCTGACCGGACATCAGCCAACAAGGTTTTACAGGAATTCGACGACCAAACCGGAACCGCCCGGATACATAAACATTTTGGCAAAGCAATCAATCATATCAGAAACGATCACGGGCGGTTGATGTTGATGTCAGATCAGGAGGCTGTTGGTAGCGCTGACTCCGTGATTGTGGCAACAGGTTTCGACTTTTTTGATGCCCGGAATAAGGAGGAGTTTGGTTATGGTATTTATAATCAGGTGATTACATCTCCAGAGTTGGAGCAAAAACTGAGGACCAATCCGGATTCCCTGAAAATTGATGGCGCCGCGCCGGCAAATATTGCATTTGTACACTGCGTGGGATCGCGCGATCAGCAGATCGGAATCAACTACTGCAGTCGTTTGTGTTGTGTAACAGGAATCAAGCAGGCCATCGAAATGAGGGAGATGTTCCCGTCATGCCGTGTGGTTAATTTTTATATCGATATACGGGCATTCGGAAGTGGGTATGAAGAACTTTACCGGGAGGCTCAGGAAAAGCATCAGGTTCAGTTTATCCGGGGTAGGGTGTCTGAAGCATCAGAGAATCAGCAACATAGAATTGTATTGAAAGCGGAGGATACTTTGATGGGCAGGCCTGTGAAAATTACCGTCGACTGGTTGGTATTGCTGATTGGTATGGTTCCGTCATGCACGCAGGTTCAGGTGGCTGACCATCCCTGTACCGATCAGGAGACCGGATTTCTGAAGGCAGCAAATGCATTTGCCGGAAATCGTCTGGCCGGGCAGACAGGCGTATTCATGGCGGGTGCCTGTGGTGGTCCGATGAGCATTCCTGAAGCTGCTGCATCCGGAAGGGCGGCCGCTGCTGAAGCGTTGCAATATTTGATAAACAGATAGAGGTGATGGCTGGCAAACGAAATTTTGGATTTGAAATTCAGGGGGGGGGTAGGCAGATCGATCTGGATCATGCAGACACCTCTTTGGCCAGCGAACTCAAGGATGCTATAAAAGCCTGGAGCGCCTGTATTAACTGTGGCTCCTGTGCTGCCACCTGTCCATCGGGACAAAACGGAGGGCTGAACTTCCGGAAGCTGCATTACCAAATGCGATTAGAGTTGCCAACTCTTCAAGAGGTGGCAACTCTACAGTCATGCTTGCTGTGTGGCAAATGTCCGCTGGTTTGCCCCCGTGGTATCCCAACCCGGTACCTTTCGATTCAGATCATGCAAAAGACCAAACACTATGTTAGAGAGAATATTCCATCCGTTTGATCCTTTTGTTTTACTGTTTACAGCAGGGATGTCGTTTGTCGGGACGTTCTTTCTGTATAAGGTTATCCGCTGGATCGAGGGGCTTTCTGCCGGCGACAAAGAGCTGCTGACGAATAGTATTTTTTCAAAAAAGACCTGGAAAGCACTGGGTGAAGTGATCAGGGAATCACTCCTTCATAAAAAGATTTTCGGCGTAAACGCCCGTTTGGGATATATGCACATGAGCCTGGCTTTCGGCTGGTTCATGCTGATTCTGATCGGGAATATCGAATCAGTTTATTACACCGGCCGCCTTTTTAAACCGATATACGTTTCGGTTTTCTGGCGATTTTTCGAACCAGGGCCCGCTTTCCCGCAAGGAGCTTACACACCGGGATTTGCTTTCTGGATGGATCTTTTCCTGCTGTTTGTGCTCAGCGGACTGGCTTTTGCCATCTATAAACGATTTCACTCGATACGCCTGGGAATGAAACGGACTACCCGTCAACGTCCGGCCGACAGGGTAGCATTAACTGCACTGTGGCTCATCTTTCCGATACGCCTTCTGGCTGAAAGCGCTACCTGCGGTGCAAACGGATCGGGGAGTTTTCTCACCGGATCGCTGGGATCACTGTTTGCCTCATTTATCAACCTTGATCCTTTGGTACTTCCATTATGGTGGACCTATTCATTTGTCCTGATGGCTTTCTTTTTCGCGCTGCCATTTACCCGGTATTTTCACATTCCTTCAGAACCGGTACTGATTTTTTTACGAAAATATGGCATTCGGGTATCCAAGGAATCACCCGGATACACCGACCTTTCATTACGGGCGTGCTCCTCTTGCGGAGTTTGCATCGACCCCTGTCAGTTGGCCGATGTACTGCCCGGCCGAAAGATTCAGAGCAGCTACTTTGTTAAAACGATCCGGCATAATGAACCTTCTGATTTACAGTGGGACTGCATGCAATGCGGCCGTTGCGAAAAGGCTTGCCCGGTCGGACTGGAACTGATGCCGATCAGGCAAAACAGCCGGGCCGATCTGTCTTTCGGAACAAAATCCAATCTGATCGGCATGAACGGACGAAATGGCCAGTCGCACCGGATTCTCTACTTTGCCGGATGCATGACGCATCTGACCCCTTCAATCATCAGGTCGATGACTAAAATATTTGACCAGTCAGGTTCATCCTGGCAGTTTTATGATTCTGATGGCCGGGCGTGCTGCGGCCGTCCGCTGAAACTGGCGGGGCAAACCGATGGTGCCAACCGGATTAAAGAACAACTGCAAAAAGATTTTCTGGCTTCAGGCGCCGAGCTGCTGGTGACCTCTTGTCCCATTTGTTACCGGATGTTTAATGAAGACTATGATCTTCCCGGTATTCAGGTGCTTCATCATACCCAATATATCCTCCAGCTGATCGAATGGAACCGGATACAGGTGGATCAAAGCAAACTGAATGCAGCCTATCACGAACCCTGTGAACTCGGAAGAGGATCGGGTGTGACTCGTGAACCCCGCGAATTATTGTCGAAACTCTATCAGAAAGATGTTACCCCGGATATCGAAGGACTTTGCTGCGGGGGTAGTTTGGGTGGACCCGGACTGACTCTGGCAACCCGCAGAGCTGTTGCCAGAGGAGCCATGAACGACCTGTCAGAAGGCAAGCCCGATGTACTGGTCACCGCATGCCCGCTTTGTAAAAAGAGTTTTACCCCGGTTTCGGATATCCCGGTGATGGATTTCTCGGAATCCGTTGCACAGTGTCTTATCGAACAATCCGTTCAACCTGAGTTGCGGAAATCGACAAAAACTCATCGTAAGTTACCGGTTGACGCCGGTTGATGTAGTGCAGCAACATCCCGGTAACGGCATAGTTTAACTCGGTCTGGCAAGCCACTGCCTCCTCCGGTGAATACATTTTTTCCCGAATGCAGAATTCCCAATCCGGCTGACAAAGCCGGGCCATGAAAGTGTAAATAAGCTCTGAAACCGGTTGCTTTAGCTCAATATCTGTCATTCTTTCAAGATAGAGCAGCTCGAAGATTCCGGGATACTCAACGAAATATCGCATGAATAGAGAAGCTTTTTTAATAATACGTTCGCGGCCGGGGGATTGATCAACCGTTCCCGACTCAACCAGCTCGCGACACTCCTCCTGAAAATCCTGAACGCACAGGAATATCAGCTCCTGAACATCCTTGAAATAATGATAAATGGTAGCAAA
>JAQWAJ010000043.1 GCA_028707745.1 Bacteroidales bacterium
ATAAGCATAATTTCACAGGCTTATATTTTTATATAATGCCTGCTCAAAAGAACCAAAAGACACAAGTTGCCCGGTTATCGGTGTTTTCAAATTCATTTTTGATTGCGCTAAAGGTAGGCGCCGGCATCTTAAGCGGTTCAGTCAGTATCATATCTGAAGCCATCCACTCTTCGATGGATCTTCTGGCATCCTGCATTGCCTATTTTGCGGTCAAAGTCTCGGACACACCATCCGATGAAAAGCACAATTACGGTCACGGAAAAATTGAAAATGTTTCCGGTGTCATCGAAGGTATGCTGATTTTTATTGCTGCCGGATGGATCATCATCGAAGCCGTTAAAAAGCTGACGAATCCTGAACCGGTAGAATCACTTGGAATTGGCAGCATTGTCATGCTCATTTCTGCCGGGGTAAATATTCTGGTTTCGAGAAAGCTTTATAAAACAGCGAAACTGACCCATTCTGTTGCCCTTGAAGCCGATGCACTTCACCTGAAGACTGATGTACTGACTTCATTTGGGGTAGCTGCAGGATTGATCCTCATCATGATAACCAAAATATTGTGGTTTGACCCGATCATCGCCATGATTGTTGCTCTGATGATTATCAGGGAATCGTTTGATTTGCTGAAAAGGGCTTTCTGGCCGTTACTTGATGTAGCGTGGGATAAAGAGGAGCTCGAGAAGCTGAACAAGATATTTAAGGAGATGGATGTCAAACAACATGACGTGAAAACCCGGAAAGCCGGAAATTATCGGTTCATCGATTTCCATATTGTGATGCCTCCGGAAATTCCGTTCGAGCAGGTACACGATTTTTGCAGTCTGATCGAAAGTGAGATTCAACGGACATTCGAAAATGTTCAGGTCACCATCCACCCCGAGCCCTTCGATCACTGATCCTGATCCAATTATCCCATTCAGGCTTTATAAAGCCGGCCTTGCCAGGTGTTTCTTATGATCATCTCCTTTTCTATTTTTGAGACGATTTCAAAGTTTTTCAGTCCCCAACGCTTACCTGCGATCAAATCAGGAGGAGATGTACCGGCAAATCGCTCAACAACCATTGAAGGATTTAGCAATTCGAGAAAGCGGATAATCAGATCGATATATTCTGTGGCCGTAAAAGAGACAAAATCCTGCGGTGATTTCAAAAATTCAGATTCCATCGGTGTTCCCCGGATGATCTGCAGCTGATGAATTTTTAGCAAAGTCAGTGGTAGTGTGCTCAGCTTCCTGGCATGGTTAAGCATGTCATCCGGGTCCTCCCCCGGTAATCCGAGAATCAGGTGAGCACCCACAGGAATACCTATATTGGCAGTCATCCCAATCGCGTTGATACAATCCCGATAATCATGACCACGGTTAATCCGGGTCAGGGTTCTGTCTAAGGTTGACTCGATTCCATATTCAACAGAGACGTAGCATTGCTGCGATAATTCCTTTAAAAAAAAGAGCAACTCCTCATCTATGCAGTCCGGGCGCGTACCCACCACAATTCCTGAAATACCCGGGTGGTTAACAGCCTCAAAGTACAGGGTTTTCAGATGGTCAAGAGCGGCGTATGTGTTTGTATAGGCTTGAAAATAGGCCAGATAACGCATATCAGGATATTTGGCAGCAAAAAATGCCATCCCCTGATCAATTTGCTGACTGACAGATAATTCTGACGAGCAATAGGCCGGATTGAATGTTTTATTGTTACAAAAGGTACAACCACCGATACCTTTTGTTCCATCACGGTTGGGACAGGTAAAACCTGCATCAATGGAGAGTTTTTGAACCCTTGTCCCAAACTTTTGCTTGATGTACCCCGATAAATTATTGAATCTCCGGGAGTGACCCCAGGGAAAATCGTGACCGCTTTTCAGGCTGTCATTCATTGATGATTAAAGTAGCAGAGGCCGGATTTAATGCGATCGGAATATTATTGATAACGGCAGTGCGGATCAAGGTCTGAATATCATGTTCGTGCCCATGAGGCGATTGCATATCCACAAAGAAAATCAGCTTATCGACCTCATTGTGTAAAATTTTAGCTGCGAGCAGGATATCTCCGCCTTCCGGACCATGTCCAAAAGATTCGACTTCCATTTCAAGTACTGAATTAATTAACTGGCATGTATTGGTTGTTCCTATCAACCTATGTTTCATCAATTCTTCACGATTGTTTTTAACCCATTCGAGTAATGCGTTTTTTCGGTCATTATGAGCCACCAGTGCGATGGCTTTTGCAGGTGTACTTGTTTTCATTGTTTATTATTTATAACAGTTTATTTGAATCATTGTTTAAAACGCTTTGCTCTTCAGCCACTTCCGGAATTTTCTTCTTTTCAGGACCCTCGACTTCATATTCGTTCCAGGGCATTTCATCTGTCGCTTCCTGGTCGTCCTCGTTATTACTTTCAGGTCCGGGTTCTTCCCAGAAAAGCCGTTCACCTCTGGGTCCCCTGTTACGGTAAACGAAAGCCAGAACAACTCCGGTAAGCAAACCAAAAAAATGCGATTCAAATGAGATATTGTCTTCGAGTGGAAATATTCCCCAGACCATAGATCCATATTGAAAAGCAACCAGAAACGAAATGGCGATCAATCCGAGATGTTTACGGATGATTCCGCTCACAAACAGAAATGAGGCTAATCCGTAAATGATTCCGCTTACTCCAACATGATACGAAGGCCTTCCAAAAATCCAGACCATTATTCCAGTTGCCAGATAGCAGATCAGAAGAACCTTGAATGCCAGGTTCCGGTAGAAATAAAAAAGCATTGTTGACAAAGCGAAGAAAGGTAGTGAGTTGGCCACAATATGTTTGATTCCTCCGTGAATGAACGGACTAAATATAATGCCCTGAAGTCCATTTAATCGTCTTGGATTGATTCCGTGATAAACGAGACCGAGGTTCAATGTAGAATCCACGATAAAGACCAACCAGATAATCAGGAGCAACGCTCCCGGAAAGAACATGCTGATATAAAATCTTTTAACAGCAATGTCCATTATTTCAGCAAGTTAGCGATAAGGTCGGTGAATTGAATAATATCTTCTTCAGTCGTATCCCAGGAGGTCATCCATCGAACTTCAGATATAGTTTCGTCCCAGATATAGAAGAAAAACTTTTCCTGAAGCTGTTTGATGATTTTCTCCGGAATGATGGCAAAGACCCCATTTGCCTGAACAGGCCTGCTGATTCGAATGCCGGGTATCTGCCCCGCCCTTTTAGCCAGCAACTGAGCCATAGCATTGGAATGTCCGGCATTTCGCTTCCACAGGTCATTGGTCAGCAAGGCCTCGAATTGTACGGAAATGTAGCGCATCTTTGAAGCCAGTTGCATGCTTTGTTTCCGGTAATATTTAAATGACTCTGTCAGGCCTGGTTTGAAAAACAAGATACACTCTCCGTACATCGCGCCATTCTTAGTGCCTCCGAAAGTGAGGACATCCACTCCGGCGTCACGGGTAATGGCTCGCATCGGCACACCCAATGCAACTGCAGCATTGGCAATACGTGCCCCGTCCATGTGTAACAGTAATCCTTTATGATGTACAAAATCTGAGATTTCCCGAATTTCATCAACCGTGTACAAGGTGCCGAATTCAGTAGCCTGAGTGATGCTGACAATTCTTGGCTGGGAATGATGCTCGAAATCAATTCCACGGATATGCGGAGCTATGGCATCAACCGTAATTTTTCCGTTTTCCGCTTCAACCGGAATTAGTTTACAACCCGTGAAGAATTCCGGCGCCCCGCACTCGTCTTCCTGAATATGCGCAGATTCAGCACAAATTATGGAATGAAACGACTGTGTCATATTTCTCAAACCCACAACGTTGGCACCAGTTCCGTTAAAAACGAAAAATGCCTCTATATCCTGCCCAAATTCATCTCTGATTTTTGTTCTGGCCCTCCGGGTAAACTCATCATCGCCGTAACCAACGGCATGTCCGGTATTGCAATCAATGATCGCCTGCATAATTTCAGGATGAACTGATGCATTGTTATCACTGGCAAATCCCCTGTTGTTCTTCATAGTTAATCTCTTTGGTGCAAATTTAGCTTTTATCTCCTACTGCAAGAGGGAATATTTATATCTTGACATCAAAATTGAAAATACACGAATATGTTCACAAAAGAGACCTACCTCAACCGACGGGCAGCTCTTAAAAAGAGCTTTAAATCAGGCATTCTGCTTTTCCTTGGAAACGATGAAAGTCCGATGAATTATACCGATAATACCTACCATTTCAGGCAGGATAGTTCATTTCTGTATTTTTTTGGAATGGATTATGCAGGATTGGCAGGGATTATCGATCTTGATGAGGACAAGGAGATTCTATTCGGTAATGATCTGACCATTGACGACATTGTTTGGATGGGGACCCAGCCTACCCTGCCCGAACGAGGAGCAAATTACGGGATCACACGGGTTCAGCCCATGTCACAGCTTCATGATTATTTACAAACCGCTATCAGCAAAGGCCGTCAGGTGCATTTCCTTCCGCCATACCGGCCGGAAAATAAGATTAAACTAATGGATCTGCTGGGTGTCAATCCGTCGGAAAGCAGCACCATGGCATCAGTTGAGTTTGTCAGAGCTGTTGTCAACCTGCGGAATCACAAAACTGACGAAGAGTTAATTGAAATTGAGCGGGGAGTTAACCTGTCAGTTGACATGCACGTCACCGCCATAAAGATGGCAAGGCCGGGAATGAAAGAATCCGAACTTGCCGCAGCCGTAACTCAGGTTGCCCTGGCTGCCGGTGGACAAATTTCTTTCCCGGTGACCATGACCATCAACGGGCAGACCCTTCACAATCATTATCACGGAAACATCCTGAAATCAGGCGACATGGTGTTATGCGACTGCGGTGCCGAAACGGGTTTGCACTATTGCGGCGATCTATCGAGCACTTTCCCGGTTGATAAAACCTTCACATCCAGGCAAAAAGAGATTTATCAGATATCACTTCGGGCACATGAGGCCGCATTGGCTGCTTTATCTCCTGGTGTCCCGTTCCGCGAGGTACATTTTGCCGCCTGCAGGGCAATTGTAAACGGTTTGAAGGAGATCAACCTGATGAAAGGAGATACCGAAGAAGCATTGGCCTCCGGTGCGCATGCCATGTTCTTTCCTTGTGGAACAGGGCACATGATGGGACTGGATGTGCATGATATGGAGGATCTTGGCGAGGTATATGTTGGATATGACGGACAGCCGAAAAGCCAACAGTTCGGATTGAAGTCGTTGAGGCTCGCCCGCCCGATGGAAGAGGGTTTCGTGTCAACCATTGAACCCGGTATCTATTTCATTCCGGAACTCATTGCCATGTGGAAAAAAAAGGGTACCAATTCCGCATTCATAAACTTCGGGAATGTGGAGGGATACACCACATTCAGCGGGATCAGAAATGAGGAGAACATCGTCATTACTAAAGATGGATACCGGGTTTTAGGAAAAAGAAAGCCAAAAACCATTGAAGAAGTTGAATCATTAAGATAACATGAATCACAGGTCGCTTTTCCTATCTGCGTTTCTTCTGATAACATTTCAGGTTTTAATTGGGCAAAATCCATTTGAATCCTATAAAAAGCTTCAGGAGATGGAAGGGAGCTCCATTTTCAAAGACTTACCCTGGGAAAGGATTGGCCCGGCTTTTCAAGGTGGGCGGGTTGAATCGGTTGACTGTCCTGTCGGCCAGCCAAATGTGATTTATGCCGGCTTCGGCTCAGGAAGCTTATGGAAAAGTGTTAACCAGGGACTTTCCTGGGAATGCATTTTCGTGGACCAGGCAACATCAAGCATTGGGGATGTAACGATATCTCAGAGTGATCCGGAAATCATTTATCTGGGAACCGGTGAAGTTGTCAGAGCGACCGGCGGTTATACCTTTCCGGGAGCCGGAGTATATAAATCAGTCAACGGTGGAAAGTCGTGGATCAATATCGGGTTGAATGATAGTCACCACATTGGCCGGGTGGTAACCGATCCGAACAATTCCGATCTGGTATTTGTGGCGGCTTTAGGGCACATGTGGACACCGAACGCTGAAAGGGGCCTGTTCATGAGTCGGACAGGAGGTACTACCTGGAAGAAAATATTGTTTATTTCAGATAGTGTCGGTGTTGCAGATGTTGCCTGGGACCCTGTCAACAAGATTATTTACGCTACATCCTGGGAGATGAACCAAGGCAGGAAATCAGGTATCTATAAATCATACGACTTTGGAAAACATTGGAAAAAGTGTGTGGATGGTTTCCCTGAAAACAAGGGTATTGGCCGGATCGGGCTAGCTATTTCAGCGACGCACCCGAATGTGGTTTACGCATCAGTTGACAATCGCAATTACCGGCTTACTAAAAACAGTGCAGAAATCATTGGGCTTGAGATTTACCGGTCAGAAGATTCCGGAGAAACCTGGTTTAAAATGAATTCGGGATATATTGATAATTATTCCGGATTCGGATGGAGTTTCGGGGACATCAGGGTTTCTCCTTTAAACCATCAAGAAATATATGTTCTCGGGGTGCACACCCTCTATTCCAATAACGGGGGGAAGTCATTCACGCGGTTGGGTGGGCCGGTCAGCCATATGCTACCGAGTCAGGCTAAAAGTGTACATCTCGACAATTATGATTTATATATCGATCCTTCAAATCCAGACCGGATGATTCTGGGAAATGGTGGAGGAATATACATGAGTTCCGATAAGGGATCCAGTTGGTTACACATCAATACGATACCTGTTGGAGAGATCTGCGATATGACAATCAGTGGAAACAAAAATACAACAGTCTATTGCGGGATGCTGGATAATTCAGGAGTATTCGGACCGCTCAAACCCCGAGGCGGTTCAGAGGAATCGGGGAGCTGGAAATATGTTTGGCTCGATCCATGGTCAGGTGGCGATGGTTACACAACAATGCCCGACCCAACCGATTCATCCGTGGTTTATTACGAGACCCGCCATGGCAATCTCAACCGGAAAAACATGCTCACCGGCAAAACTACCTTTATCAGGCCCAGTGCTGATGCGGATGAAGCGCCTCTTCGAACAAACTGGTTGACACCCTGTTTTGTTTCGGGACATTCACCCTCTACTCTATATTATGGAGCCAATAAAATCTATAAAAGCATCAATCGTGGTGACAGCTGGTACCGACTGAGTCCGGACCTATGCTACTCAGATGATCTGTCGCGAAAATCCCGGGTAACAACTGCGATCGCTGAATCTCCAGTAAAAGCGGGGCTATTATATGCCGGGACTGATAATGGGGCAGCATGGGTTTCGCGGGATGACGGAATAAAATGGTTTGAAATCAGCGATGGTTTGCCCCATAAATCTGTGGTTCAAATCTGTTCGTCGAGGTATCGTGAAAGCCGGGTGTACCTGGTTATGAGATCAAATGATGAAGATGATTACACGCCTGCTCTACTGGTATCCGAAAACAAAGGATCGTCGTGGAAACCTATCTCTGCCGGATTGCCCGAAGATCGGGTCAATTACATTCTGGAAGATCCGGTTTTGCCCGGACTGATATTTGTCGGAACAGACAGGGGAGTTTTTGCCAGTCCGGATAAAGGTAAAACCTGGATTTCTATCAGTACAAAATTACCAACGGTTAGCGTTCAGAGACTGGAATGGGCTGAAGGAGGCCGATATTTAATTGCAGCAACCCACGGGCAAAGTATTTTTTCGTGCTTTGCGGCCCCGATCCGCGAATACTTTAAATCTGTTGACCCGGAGGAGGAATGGATTTTGGCGGTGCAGCCCGGTTATCTGCCAGGCACCAAAGATTTCCCGGGTGATTTGGACTGGAGTCTTTATTATCCGTCTTCGATCTGCTGGTATCAGCCAAAAGATGGTTTGATGACCATTTCCATTGCAGATGACAAGAACAAGGTCGTATATACCGGAAGGATTTCAGCCGTTATGGGCGTGAATCTTTGGGAATGGGATCTGGCATTGTTTAAGAAAGAAGACCCCGGAATCTATCCGGTACCGGAATACAAATTCCCTGTCCCGGGCATGTATTCGATCAACATTCAGGGACAGGGAATTATTCTCAGAACTAATCTGGAAGTTCGTTAAGTGCTTGATTATTTTTGACCACCAGGGCCGCCTTGACCACCAGGGCCACCAAATCCACCACCACGGTTTTTACGTTCAGCGGCCAGTTTTTCAAGATAAGCTTTGTATTTCTTTACCTGATCAGGAGTTAAGATTTTTTCAATCTTAGCCGTTTTCTCCTTTTCCATGGTCATCATTTTCTCACGCATACCAGCGCGATCGTCGCCGGCACTTTTAAAAGCAGCTTCCCGCTTCGTATCAAATTCTTTATTGATTGCCTCAACTTTAGTTACCTGATCTTTAGTCAGAGACAGTTCTTTGGTAAGGGTTTCCAACTGTTTTTTAGCCCTTTCCTGCATATTTGGCCTTTGTGGCTGCTGATCCTGTGCATGAAGTCCTCCTACCAGGAAAAGACTGATTGCCATCGACAAAATGAGATTTCTTTTCATCATAATTATTTTTAGTTTCAGAGTTTAGACCTCAAGGTATGTTTGATGGTTTAAAGATAGATTAAAAAAAAATGGCTAAACCTGTCTTATAGCACTACCTGAAATCTTTCAGTCGTTCCATCAATCTTTTTCTTGCGAAAAAAATCTTGCTCTTAACGGACCCAAGAGGTTGGTCAAGGTATTCAGCAATTTCCTTGTATTTATATCCTTTGGTGTGCATTTCAAACGGCAACCGATAATCTTCAGGAAGTTCGCTGATTGCTGCTCTGATTTCCTTTTCATTGTGAGAGGATTCCGGAGATTGAAAAACTGAATCAGTGCTGAGATTCAGAAAGTATGAATTATCCGTGGAATCATTAATGGTATTGGCCCTCACGTTCCGGCGATAATTGTTAATGAATGTATTTTTCATGATGGTAAAAGTCCATGCTTTCAGATTTTTGTCTCCCTGAAAACGGTCTCTATTGGTTAAGGCTTTATAGATAGTTTCCTGAAGCAGGTCTTTCGCATCCTCAGTATCCGAAGTCAGACTCTTAGCAAAGAAACCCAGTTTGGACTGCATCCCTAATAATTGGTGGTTGAATTCGATTGCTGTCATATCGTTTAATTTTTGTTGTACTTTTTTGTTGTTATTATTATACAAACATAAACCTAATTAACACAACAACCAACTTTTGTTTAACATTTTGTTAG
>JAQWAJ010000044.1:0-3813 GCA_028707745.1 Bacteroidales bacterium
TACAGATGATCCATCGGTAGTCAGAAGATCCTACCATTTTCCGGGAGCCTATTCTGAGTTTTTCAAAGTTGAGTCGGGTGTACCGCTTGATTTCTCTTCCGGCGCCTGGTACCGGAGAGTTGAACCTGCTCTGTTTTTCGAGTATGCACGAGATTGGTTCGGACATAAATCTGAGTTGAATGCATCGGCGTGGATGTCAGGAATATCCTTATCGACCAGCCTGACGCGAAAATTAAACTACCGCGATTTGTTCCCCAAGTGGGGGGTGAAAGCAAACCTGAGTTATTTTCAGGCATACAGCGATACAAGATTGGGGAACAATAAGAAAGCCAGAGTGCTCATTTATCTCCCCGGGTTACTACCCAATAGCAGCCTGAGAGTGCTGAATTCCATATCCTGGCTGACGTTTAATCAGTTTCTGAATTCCACACAGGATTTTCCAAGAGGGCAATTTGTTTATGAAGCCAGTGACCGATATAATCTGAAAGTTGATTATGCTTTTCCGATATCTTATCCCGATTATCACCTGAGTTGGCTGATCTATGTGAAAAGAGTTAAGGCTAACCTGTTTTATGATGCCGGAACCGGATTACATGAAAAAAAATGGTTCATGACAACTGGCGCCGACCTTACCATGGACTATCACATTATCCGTATCGGTATTGAACTGGAATCCGGTATCAGGATGATGTATTTCCCGAATACAAGAAAATTTGGTGCTGAATTCTTATGGGGATTTTCAGTGAACTGATCAGGATTTTTTCAGTTCCAGAACAGTTATCTCCGGCCAGATCCCGACCCGTGCCGAAAACGACAGGTAACCCAGCCCTCTGTTTACGTATAGATACTGATCAGCAGATTTGTAGAGGCCTGCCCAGTACTTGTAAACAAATCGAACCGGACTGAGTTTGATGTGGCCAACTTCAAGTCCGAATTGAAATCCGTGAGTATGCCCGGCTAAAGTCAAAGGAATACTTGTTTTCTCGTTTACCTGTTTCACCCAGTGATCGGGGTTATGAGACAGGAGAATGGTAAAGCCATCTTCAGGAATCCCTGACATGGTTTTAGCGAGATCGCCATATTGTTTGAAGGGCGGGAGACCCCAGTTTTCAATGCCTGCCAGGTAGATTTTTTCGCCATTCAGCTCAATTGGTACATGCTCATTAAGCAGAACACGAAACCCCATTTCTTCTTCCTGTCTGATCAGTGCATCGTGATTGGCCTTTTTGGCAGCTGGAGTAGGCCAAGCTGAGTAATCGCCATAGTCGTGATTCCCAAGAATAGCGAATTTTCCCATCGGTGCCTTCATCCTCGTCCAAACCGAGTTCCATCCGGCCATCTCAGAGGCAAAATTGTTGACCATATCACCGGTAAACACCAAAATATCAGGCTTGATTTCGCTGATAAGCCTGGTCACCTCTTCAAATTTATCGGCATTCCCGTACAAGCTGCCCAGATGTGCATCAGAAAGCTGCACAATCCTCAATCCGTCAAAAGCTTGCGGCAAATTATGGAATTTGATTTCAGAGTGATGCACCGTGAAACGAAAACGGCCACGGCCCATTCCGTCGAGTACTCCCAGAAAAGGGAATGCAGCTCCGATAATACCGGCTTTCAGGATAAAATCACGACGACTGACTGCAGTATTGGTTGGAGGGGGAGGTTCCTTGTAATTCCTTTTGTGTGTAAGCTTCTTCAGCCCTTTTACAATGTCGTCAAAGCTTTCAAAGACAATAAATACGATTTTGGAAGTATAAATGGCGACTAATATTGCATCGTACCAGAGAATCCTTTGTAACCTGGAAACTTCCTCAGATGAATGCTGATAATTCAGATAGAGGAAGATAAAGGAGGCTATTACGATAACAGAAAAAGCCAGATAGATGAAAGAGACGTTCCTGCGAAATATTAGTGATTTGAGTTTAATCAGCGTAGTGATGCCTTTGAATGCATATAAGTCAATCAGCAGAAGAACGGGTATGAGAAGAATGATCGATTGAAATGAACGCATCTACTGAGCCTGGTTATGGAACATTTTGTTGTTAACTTCCGTAATAGAATTATCTGAAACCTAATATGTTTCGGGGCACAAAAATAACTAAAATAACGTGACAAGCCAACAACCTAAATTTCAATCACTATGGAAAACTTGCTAATGAAATATTTAGAAGCCCGGCTCAGGAATGAAACGGAGAAAAGAGAACCGGGTCCGGTGATTACCATTTCCAGAGAATGTGGATGTCCGGCCAAGAAATTAGCTGGAATTCTGATTGAGAAATTACAAGCTGTCGATCCTGAAACGGCGTCCCATCATTACCATTGGAGATGGATTGGCCGGGAACTACTCGAAGAAGCGGCCAGGGATCTGAAGGTTGACCCTACTGCCATTAACCATATTTTTAATTACCAGGAAAGATCGATGATCGATGATATTCTGGCTGCTACCCGCAAGGATGGAAATTACAAGCCTGACCATACCATCAAAAAGGCTATCGGTAAGGTGATTCGCGAAATGGGTGAATTGGGTCATGTGGTCATTGTGGGCAGGGCCGGAGTCGTTCTCAACAGGGATATTCAAAAATCTTTGCATATCCGCCTAATGGCACCACTGGACTGGAGAGTCGGTCAGGTGATGAAAATTCAACAGCTGACGAAGGAAAAAGCACTGGAGATGATCACCACAAAAGATGCCAATCGCAAAAGATTTCTGGAATACTATCTGGGGCAGAAATTGCAGCCCGAGATTTTTGATATTGTTTATAATTGTGCCTACACCGCTGAAGAGCAGATTGCCAGTTCAATTGTTTTTGAAGCCGCGCAAAGAAAATTGATTTAGCTTAAATTTTTTCGACACTGTTTTCGGGTATCCAGGCTTCATTGCCATCAGCAAGCCTGATCCGGATCCAGGTACCCACCTGATCTGTAATCCTGACTTTTAACCCTTCATGAACGACAAACAAATCGGTACCTCCCTGATCAGGTGAGCTTTTTGCTGTCAGTGAAGATGCAAAAACAATCGCAGAATCGGGGTGAGCAGTTTGCTTGTGCTGGATGCTTCCCAGCAAGATCGAAAAGAAAAAGAAAATAACCATGACGGCTCCACCGGAAACAATCAACTTCCGGTATCTGAACCCCCTGGTTATATAAAGATAAACCACGGCAGCAAGAAAGAGCCCGAGTGAAAGCAAACTCAAATAACCCCAGACATCGGCTTTCAGGATACCGGCAAATGAACGAAACCATTTTTTAACAAAGAATTCATTAACCGGATTGATCTTGTCGACCACAAGCTGATTGGCGAGCTCAAGATTGAATTTTATATCCACATCTTTTGGGTTTAAAATCAACGCCTTCTCGTAATAAAGAATGGCTGACGGAATCTGCCCCAGTTTATAGAAGGTGTTTCCGAGATTATAATATAATTCAACCGATTCAAATCCGGAGTTGATAATTTTCTGATATTCCTCTCTGGCAGAAGAATAATCCCCGTTCAGGTATAACTGGTTGGCTTTATCAAAAACTACCTGCTCGACTTTGGATTGCCCGGCTACAGGAAGCAGGACGAATAAAGAGAATACCAGACTGGTCAGTACTTTCTTAATCATGATTACCTCCGATAGGTTTTTTCAATACTAATGATAACTTGTTCTGAATGCATCAGCAATTGGTTCAGGTCGCCTTCACCTAACCCGGGGGCAAAGCGGAGGAATTCGGCATGGTCGATGGTTTCGATGAAATCATTGATTGTTATTTCTTCAACTCCGCGGGCGATCAGCAGATCACGGATATTGTCGCGGTTACGGTTCGAAGGGT
>JAQWAJ010000044.1:3823-9080 GCA_028707745.1 Bacteroidales bacterium
AGGCTCGATGTTAAGTTTGTCGCTTACAAAGCCCCCTAACGCTTTGGTTAATGCTTCAAGGAATGCATCGCGGTTTGAGGAGTCCAGAAATTTCCGGGCCTGAGCCAGTCGTTTGCGGCTGATGGTGTTGGCTTTCCTGAACCGGCTGCCCTCAACATCGGCCTGATCTTTAAATCGTGATCTGAAGTAAACGATAACTCCTGCAAAGGCAAGGATGAGAAAAACAATTGCAAACAGGTAACCTGTCGAGGCAAAGAAGTAATGTCCACGAGTCCGGAAAATGGCTTTACCGGTTTTGATGAACCGGATGTCCTGTCCGATAACCCTGCGATCTTCTTTGCCGGGTGTACTGATGACCGTTGTTTCCGTATCACCTTCACCTTTGGTGACATTGATTCTCATGATATCGCTGGTGAAAGTTTTAAAACTTCCGGACGACGGATCAAAATAGCTAAAACTCCAGGCAGGAATTTCAAATGCACCTGCATGCCTTGGAATAATCAGGTATTCAAATGATTTCGACCCAGTAATGCCATTATTTCCAGCATCAATATTATCAGTGATTTTGGGGTCATATACTTCCAGGTCAGCCGGAAACCGGAAAGAGGGCAACTCAATGAGTTTGAGGTTTCCATTGCCCTGGACATTGACTTTCAGGGTAATGGCTTCATTGGTTTTAACCTCATGTTTATCAATGTTTGCAGTGATGGTAAATTTGCCGACTGCACCATTGAAACCAGCTGGTTGATTCTCAGGGAATGGCTTAACATTGATGTCAACCGAACGACTTTTTACTTTTTTCGAGACCGTTTCGTAACTACCTCCAAAGAAATCATCGAACGGATTGCGTTGCCCTTTTCGCTGAACATTCACAAAGCATTCTATTTCAAACGGATCGATCGTGATCTTGCCTGTTTTTTGGGGTACCAGAACCGTCTTTCTCATGATCCCCATATTGTAAACTCGTCCATTGTAATTGACCCGCTCAAGGCTGACCTGTTCAGAGGTGGGAATTTCCTGATTCCAGAAGCCGCTGAAATCAGGCATCTTGATTTCACCAAAGCGGCTGAGCGCCACACGGGTATAGATTTTTATCGTGGCAAAAAGTTGCTCCCCCTTGTATACGTTTGTCCGATCGACCTCCACTTTAACAAAAAGATCTTCATTGTCGACGCCTTCAGAACTCCCTGCACCCTGTGAATTTTGTCCGCCCTGACCTCCCTGTTTATCCTGGCCTCCTTTGACTACCTCGATTTTTAAAGTGGAACTGGTATAGGTTTTTCCCTTAACAACCACACTGGCGGCTGGTATGGTGAAAACGCCCGCTTGAGTAGCCTGAATATTGTAATTATAGGTATATGAGGATGATTGACTAACCTGGCCATTGATGATCTGGGTACTCATGCTCGTTGATAGCATGGGACCGGAAAATAGAAATCCATCCAGCTTGGGACCGTTAAATCCATCGGCCTTTGCATTCACTGAATAGGATAACCTCGAAACTTCACCTACAGCCATGACCTTGGGGCCCTCTGCAGTTAGCTGAATTCCATCCTGAGCCAGGCAGGCGCCTGTTAACCACCAACCTGACAGGATAAGCAGTGATAATGCTTTTATTGACATGAGTTCTTTTTTCATTACCAATCCTTTATGGTTCTAACCTTACTGGCATTCGCCTTTTCCTTCTTAACCTTATCCTGAACCTTCTTCTCATCATTAGCCAGGGCTTCAAGCAATCTCTTTGCATCTTCTTTCGACATTTTCATCGACTGATCCTTGCTTTGCTGCTGATCGGCCTTTTGCTCTTTCTGATCCTGAGGTTTCTGTTGCTGATCTTTGTTTTGTTGATCTTTATTTTGCTGGTCCTTATTCTGTTGATCTTTCTGTTGTTGGTCTTTATTTTGTTGATCTTTGTTCTGATCCTTATTATCCTGATTCTTATTGTCGTTCTGTTTCTGCTGATCCTGTTTCTTTTTCATCATTTGGGCATACGACAGGTTGTATTTAGTATCGAGATCTGCAGGATTGCGGCGCAAGGCATTTTTATAAGCTTCAATGCTTTCCTCAATTTTACCCGCCTGCAAAAGTGAGTTGCCCAGGTTATGATAGGCCTTTGCCGAATTTGATTTAACGGCATCGCTTGCAGCGGCTGCTTCAAACTGGTGTCCGGCTTCTTCAAATTTCTTTTGACGATATAGTGCGTCACCCAGGTTAAATTCGGCTATCCGATCGATCTTTTTATCTTCAGCAGCCTTACGATAGGCCTTTTCTGAGTTTTCAAATTTCTCATTTTTAAAGTGTCTGTTACCCTGACGGATTTCTCCCCGTCCGGACTGGGCATGCAGCTGTAATGCTGCTGCGCATAGCAATATGAGGCAACCAATCAGTTTTTTCATTTTACTTCCCGTTTACCAAATAACTGAAGATTACGCAACCATTTATTTCTTCTGGTAACCATAATGAAATCAATGAATAAAAGGAACAGGGCGAATCCAACGTAATATACAAACTGCTCATCATATTCCGAAAATACCTTCATCTGGATTTCCTGTTTTTCCATTTTGTTCATTTCATCGAGAATGGTGTTGAGTCCGGTACGTGAGGCAGTTGCACGCACGTATGTTCCACCGCCTGCCGAAGCTACCTGCCTTAACAAGTCCTCGTTCAGCTTACTGATGATCACATTTCCTTCATAGTCGGTCCGGTAATCCTTTTGTCCGCCATCTTTGGTCACCGGAATAGGAACGCCCTGGGCCGAGCCAATACCTATAGTATGGATGATTATGCCAGCTTCAGCAGCTTCTCTAGCAGCTTCTACTGCACCTTCTTCGTGGTTCTCCCCATCTGTGATGATCACAATGGTCCTGCTTTTTTCAGAATTCGGAGTAAATGACCTCATGGCCAGATGTATGGCGCTCTCAATGGCAGTACCCTGTTTAGGAACGATCTGAGTATTAATCGAATTAAGAAACAATTTGGCAGCCATGAAATCGGTGGTTACGGGCATCTGAATATAAGCATCCCCGGCAAACACGATCAATCCGATTTTATCATTTTCAAGTTTGTCAATCAGCCTGCTGATGGCCATTTTTGCATTTTCAAGGCGGTTGGGCTGGATGTCCTCTGCCATCATCGAATTCGATACATCCAGAGCAATGATCATCTCAATTCCCTTACGTTTCACTTCTGACATCTTTGTTCCGAACTGTGGACGGGCAACAGCCAGTATCATGATCCCGAGAGCAGCCAGGCAGATGAAGAATTTGATCAAAACACGGGCCGATGAAAAATCAGGCATCAGGCGACCAATCATAGCCTGATCACCCCATTTAAGCAGTCGTTTCTGCTGATATTTCCTGGTAATCAGATACAATACGAAAAGTACCGGAATGATCACCAGACCAATCAGTGCTTTTTCATCTTCGAACCTGAATGCGCTATTCATTACTTTTTGTCAGATAGTTAGTTGTGAATCAAGAGTTTTGTTTAAAAACGGTTAACCTCAGTGCCATCTCAATCAGAAGCAGGATAAGAGCAAAAACCAAATACCGCTGGAACTCTTCTGTTTTCATATTGATTTCCTTAACATCTATCCTCGATTTTTCCATTTTATCGATCTCCTGATAAATCTCCTTCAGTTTCTGGTTGTTTGTGGCCCTGAAATATTTACCTCCGGTCATGTTGGCTATTTCCTGCAGAACACCTTCATCGATCTCAACCTTTACATTTTGGTATTGAATACCGAATGGGGTGCGGAAAGGATAGGGGGCTGTTCCCAATGTTCCTACTCCTACCGTATAAACCCGTATACCGAATGTTTTTGCGATCTCGGCAGCTGTAACAGGTGCAATTTCACCCCGGTTGTTCATACCATCGGTCAGGAGGATGATCACCTTGCTTTTAGCATCTGAATCCTTCAAACGGCTTACCGATGTGGCCAGTCCTAAACCGATGGCCGTGCCGTCTTCAATGATACCGCTTTGAATGCCCTGAAAAAGGTTTAAAAGAACAGCATGATCAGTGGTCAGCGGGCACTGCGTAAATGATTCCCCGCTGAAAACCACCAGCCCCATACGGTCATCCGGTCTGCCGGCAATAAACTCCGAGGCCACCGCTTTCGAGGCTTCCAGCCGGTTGGGTTTGAAGTCTTCAGCCAGCATACTGCCAGAAATATCCATCGAAATAATGATGTCGATACCTTCAGTGGTGACGTTTTCCCACGAATTGGATGACTGTGGCCTGGCCACAACGATGATCAGTAATCCAAACACCAACTGACGCAGTGCAAACGGCAAGTGCCTCAAATAATATTTCCAGGTAACCGGACTTCCAGAAAACGGTTGCATGCCTGAAAGCTGTATAGTCGGAGTCTTTCGCTGCTGATGAAAAATATACCAGCCGATCATTGCAGGTATGAGCAGGGCTAAATATAATGCCTGCGGGTGCGCAAATTGAATACCGCTCATTTTTCATCCTCCATAACCGACGCGGGTTCCGTTTCTTCAACCGGTTTTCTGAGATTAACAACAGGCTTTGTCCTGATAATGAAGTCGTAAGCTGATTGTTGACTGGCTTCATGTTCCTCAGCAACCGGATACCATTTAGCGAATTTTACCAAATCTGCCAGCTCAAGCAAAGCTTTAAGTTCTTTGCGTATACCTTCGTTAGTATAACCATTTCTGTTAAAATCACGCATAATATCCTCGGTGGTTTGCTCCATGGCGGGCACATCGAATCTCCGTTCAATATATTCACGAAGAATATCGGTTAAACGACTGTAATACAACTTGATTTTTCCTTGCTGCCAGAGTTTTTCCTTCATCAGCTCATCCAGCTGTTCGAGAGCCAGCAAATGTGCCGGGATCACCGGTGCCGATGGCTTCTCGATAACATCGGGTTTTTGCTTTTTCTTCTTCAGATATCTCAGGTACAAAAGAACAATAGCGATCAGGAGCAAGCCGGCTAAAATAAATGGAAGAACCTCTGCTACAGTAACTTTCATTTCGTATGGAAGCTTGATATCCGTAATACCTTTGGTCGTATCAACGGGCATCGCCATTACCTGAAGCGGAAGCACCTGTGTCTGAATACTATCGCGATTATCATTGAACCGGAAAGTATATCTCGGAATAACAAATAAGCCGGTATCAAAAGAGGTTACCACGATCCTCTGTTGTATTTTCCAGATATGATTCTGCTTGCTGAGGGTATCGGGCTTTGATGCTGACAATACCTCAAGCTTTCCGGAAATGGAATC
>JAQWAJ010000045.1 GCA_028707745.1 Bacteroidales bacterium
GGATTCGGATATACCTGAACAAAAGCTTCACCCGAGTCCTTTTTTTCGTCGATACCGGAAGTTGTGCCTTTGAGCAGAGGTACTGACAGGCCGTCGCTGGTCATAAAGAGGCATCCGTTGATTCCAACCCCGCATGACGAGGTGTAGCGGAACACCGGATCGGTACCAGCGGTAACCGAAGCAGCGCCGCAGAGGGATTCCCAGGTATTGGTGATTTCTCCAATTCGCCTGATGAAGAGTTTTGCATGATCCGGTGCAGCGACAATGGTATCTGTAGAGACTCCGGTAAATGGGGTGAACCGCATCTCCGAAAGAGGTGTGAAATGGTCACTTCCATATCCGCTGAGTACCCAATAGCATCCGATGTTCGGTTTTGTATTGGGCATCACGGCAGGGGTATTTTGTATCCGTGTAACCACCATCTCGCCGGGGTACAGGGCCCCACCTGAAGGGAAGGTCATGGAGAGTCCGGTGCCTGTGAAATCATAATTGCCTGCTCCGTTTACTGCCAAACGGCAGCTGGAACCCGGTCCTACGGGTGCCGTTGAATTTACTTTTACAGGGGCTCCGATTATCGATCCGATTCCTTCGCCGACCCGGTTAAAGAGATTTCCCCCGGCTTCATTAAACTGATAATAACCGATAAAATCAGGATCATCAGTCATTTTTTCCTTAGTCAGATGGGCGGATTCCCGGATTTCCTCCTGGGTGAGCGCTCTTTTCCAGATACAAACCTCATCGATCATTCCTACGAAATTACGGCTATCCCAACCCATGTAACTACCGATATCCATGGTTGTGATATCAGTGACCGGGAGAGTAACGTTATGCCGCGAAGGAATGCCGTTGACATACAGGGTGGCCGAAGTGGCATTTGCCACCAGGGCCACATGGGACCATTCACCCGAAGGCACCACCAGCCGGCTGTTCCAGGTCCAGTTGGCATCTCTCCAATGATAGCCCAGTGTATTGTTGTTGCTGCGGAAATTAAAGCCGGTGCCGTTTTTATTGTTCATGACGATACCGGTGTATTCCGGTTGTATACCGTCAGGTTTTACCCAGGCCGTAATGGTCAGGATATTGGTCGACAGTTTCAGATCTTCAGTGACTGCATATTCCCCATTATTTACACAGCTCAGCGCCTTGCCGGCCGTTGCATCCGGGCCTTCGGTCCTGGCCACGGTGACCATTCCTGGTTCGGTGTGCGAGCTGGTCCGGTTTTCGGCATCTGTAACGGTCAGGGTTACATCGTAACTACCGATGGATCCGAAAACCACTTTCGGGTTGCGTACCGTATAAGAACTCACATACCGGGGTGTCGGGCTGAATGCCCACTGCCATTTTGCCCCTTCGTTGTGTATGATGGAGTAACTTTCGAACTGAACGGTATCCGCGCTATTATATATGGTATCCGATTGAGTCATCGGCTGAGCAACCGGCCTGGAGTGAACCACCAGATCGGTTTCCCAGATACTTCGGCCGTTGGTGGCCATGCGGATTTTACTCTTTGCATAGAACGGTTTCATCTCCATCACGCCCGTCCAGGCGGGCAGGTCATTCATAAATTCGTTCCATTGCGCGGTCGAAGGATCAAAATAATAGGCTCCTGTTGAAGTGGCCAGGTACACCACTCCATCGGTACCGCCCTGGAACTGGATATCATTGGGCTGCTCGTCATTGAACAGGGTTGAAGTCATTGCTTCCCAGGTTTTACCGCCATCGAGGGTGCGATAAACTTTCTTCCCGTTATACCCGTTCAGGCTGATTAACCATAGTTCATTTTCGTTTTCCGGGTTGAGGGTGATTTCCATTTTCCAGCGGTCATTGGTCGGAACTGCAGTCGTTCCTGCCCAGGTTATTCCTCCGTCAGTAGATTTGCGTATCGAGCACGGGTCAGAATAACTGCTGTTTGATTGGTACACACAATAGATCACTTTCGGATTACTGCGCGACACTTCAATTTCGAGAACTTTACCGGTTCCGAAGCTGTGCAGGACTTCAAAATATCCGCCACCGTTGGTCGATTTCCAGATTTTGCCGCCGCTACCGACATACAGGTGACCGGCATAGCGTGGATCCCATTCAATTTCGCTCGAATAAGACCGATAATAGCTTTCGTTCGGATATTTTCCGAGTTTCTGGAAATAGACGACCGGTTCATCCAGAGCCAATGGAAGGAGGGCGGAGCTGATATCTGAAAAATAGGTTTTCCGGTTCTCCATAGGATTTACATAGCCGGTTGGTGCTTCGCCTCCGCCTAATGCGAGGGTATTACCTTCCCCGTAAGCCTCATGGAAACCACTATCGCCGTTATGATAGCGACCACCCACGATCACATCCTCATTCCAACCCTGAGCGAAACCCCAGTAATCGGAACCGGTTAGGCCATAATTACGCGATGAATGAGATCGCATTTCATCGGTTGACAAGCTAATTCCACCATCGGTGGCCAGAAAAATTTCATTTCCCCGAACATGAATATCCTGAATATCAGGATGTACGTTGCCAATATCCTGCTGGGCATAGTAAGATCCGATACGCGTCCATGAAGCTCCGCCGTTGGTGCTTTGTGATAAAACAATACTGCCGACCCACACCCGGTTGGGATCAGTGGCCGATACCCCAAGCGCAAAATCATAGAAGTCCTGGTGAAAGCCCGTTCCATCCAGATAGAAAGCAGCCAGGTTCGGGTGCACCGAGCTGTAAGGGCCACCGTCCGGCGGATTTGGATTCACCCAGCTATCCCCACCGTTGGTGCTTTTATAAACGCCGATCCAGCCATTATCGCCGGTCTGGCTGCGACTTTCGCCGATCAAGGCCACATAGATCATATCAGGAGCCGCAGGAGTCACACCGATCTTGGCCCCGATATCTCTGGCGCTGGCCTTGACCTGTGGAACATACCATCCGTTTTCGCGGATGGAAAAGGTGGCACCGGTATCGGTTGACTTGAAGAATTCGCAGCGTACCTGTGCCGGGTTGTTTTTCGCAAGATAGACGATCGACGGGTTGGTGGGATGAAATTTGATATCCCAGCATTTTCCGGAGTATAGTTTTGTCCACGTGCCGCCATTATCAGTTGAGCGGTACAGTCCGTTGTTGGCTGCGCATAAAACGATATCCGGATTAGTTGGATGGATGAGCAACTGATAACCTTCGTCGCCTATCGAAAACACTTCGTTCCAGGATTCGCCGCCATTGGTCGTTTTATAAATCCTGTTGTTTGCTATGAAGTAAACCAGATTCGGATTTGTCGCGGAGATTTTAACATCGTTGACAGTTGTGACTGGAATTGCAGCTGAGATCAATCTCCAGCTCATTCCTTTGTTTTCAGATTTGAATAATCCGCCGGCTTCAGTTCCGGCGAAGAGAATATCTGGTCGTGATTCTGACTGGTCAAAGCAATATACATTGGCCTGCCAGGATATCTGAAGATCCGGTATATCCCCCACTTTATAGGTGGCAAAAGGCCCAATCGTTCGCCAGGTTCCGGCTGAGCCGGATTTCAGCTGCGACCGTTTTTCCATCTTTTGCAGGAAAGCCTTTTCCCCGGTGGCATCCGGAAGTTTGATAAACCCATCGGCATTCATGAAAGGCATTACCCTGCGATGCCAGAATTTATAGTTTTGAGTATGGATATCCTTTTCCATCGGATGGCTGTCGTAATACTTACTGAACTCGAAATCCACCTGCCTGATATTGGGATTTGGGTTGTACATCATCCGGGCCCATTCGGGGGTTGATGCGTCAATGACCGGAACTGCCTTAAAAAAGGATTCTTTATTCTGAGAATAAACCGCCGCGCTGAAAATGGTTATCAGCATCATACCCGTTAAAAGTTTTTTCATCGTTGGATTTTTGATAAACGGTATTGGTAATCAAGGTGGCAAAAGTAAGATAATTGATATCTTTAACCGTATATAAAATGCAACCCATGCCAAACCTTCACCACAAAGTTCCATCATTCTACCTTGCTTTGACACTGTGCCTTGTATCCTTTACCTGTTTGGTCGTACCAAATCAGGTAATGAGTCAGTCGCGCCCCAAGGTAGGGGTAGTGTTGAGTGGTGGCGGGGCTGCGGGGCTGGCACACATTGGCGTCATCAAAGTCCTTGAGGAGATTGGCATTCCAGTTGATTTTGTGGCCGGCACCAGCATGGGATCCATTGTCGGCGGGATGTATGCCATGGGTTACACCGCAGCGGAAATGGAAAAAATGGTCAAAGAGATGGACTGGGAGATGATGCTGACAGATGTCATTCCACGCAACGATCTGACCTGGGAGTACAAGGAGCAGCTTGAGAAATTCTTTTACGATTTCCCGTTAAACCAGGGCAAGCTTCAATTGCCCAGCGGGCTGATTGCAGGGACCAACATCACGAACATGCTGGCAGGAATTACCTGGCCCGCCTATAATGTTAAGATTTTCAATCAGTTACCAAGACCATTTGTTTGTATCGGTGCCGATGTGGTTACCGGGGAGGAAGTCGTTCTTTCGTCGGGGAACCTACATGATGCCCTGCGCGCCAGCATGGCCATTCCAACAGTATTCACCCCGGTGGAACTCAATGGCAAGCTGCTGGTCGACGGCGGATTGATCAACAATTTCCCTGCCGATCATCTGAAAGCCATGGGAGCCGACCTTATTATCGGGATAGATGTCCAGCGGGATCTTTTCAAAATCACGCAGCTCAACTCGGTGATTACGATACTCAAGCAAATCAGCACATTAACCCGTGAGGATATTAACATCCGGAACAGGCAGCTATGCGATATACTCATCCGTCCCAGTACTCCCGGAGCCAGCACATTGACTTTTGGGCTGGCCGATTCGATCATCCGTTCCGGGGAGAGATGCGCACGGGCGCAATGGATTCAGCTTAAAAAGATAGCTGACCAGGTCAATAAGTATGCAAGCCCTGATGATCCGAAAATTGTACCGCTCCCCAAAATCGACTCAGTTTATGTCAGGGAGATCGCTTTCACCGGTTTGCATAAAGTTGATCCTGATTATGTTCAATCGCGGATGAATCTTCATTTTCCAGGCTGGATGCACGAAAAAGAAATTTTCAAGGCCCTACAGAGGGTTTTCGGCACCAACGAATTCAGTAAGGTTACCTATCAGATGGAACCGGTAAGCGGTGGAGTGCGGCTAACGGTAAGGGCCGAGGAAAAAGAGCAAAACCTCATTCATGTCGGGCTTCATTTCGACAATCTCTTCAATGCCTCTTTAATGGCCAAAGCCGACCTCCGCAACCTGCTCAGGAAGGGAGATCAGCTGGGCGTTGACGTCAATCTGGGAGAAAACCCCAATCTTCTGGCATCTTACTTTTTCCTCTTTAATAAAAAACGCCAGTTCGGGCTGCTCATGGAAACAGGGCGTTTGAAATCCTATGAGTATCTGAATAACCGGAAAATCAGCAGCGCAAATTATGTTTATGAATCGATCGACCTGGTCATGCGTACCAACTGGCGAGAAAAATTCTCGGCAACTGCCGGAATCCAGAGTGAATTTGCCTGGATATTACCCAATATCGGGGACTGGCAGATCCAATCTTTCAACGCTAAGATGATCAATCTGTATCTTCAGTTAAAGAAAGATAATTTCAACAAAATCCCTTATCCAACCCGTGGCGACAAGTTGGAATTGATGATTAAGGAGGTCAACAACCTGACTGAAAGCAGTACCCTGGCCACCATGGTCTTTGATTTCAGGTACCGTTGGGCTATAGAGTTATCCCCAAAATTAAGTTTGTAGCCGTCAGTTATGGCCTATTCCGCTTTCGGTGATTCAGTACCTTACCCATACCGGTCATATATCGGAGGGCTCGGGTATTATCACAAAAGCATCATACCGTTTGTTGGGATGAGTTATATGGAACGAGCCTCCAGCCATGCCATGATTGCCAGGGCCGATCTACAATACCGCCTTCGCACCAATCAATATCTCATTCTGAAGTTAAATGTGGGTAAGTCGTTCAATGCCTTCAGTCAGTTCAGCAACAAGTCGTCGAATCTGGCCGGACTGGGCCTGACGTATGGTTATTCCAGCCCTGTCGGGCCTGTTGAGGTAACTCTGATGGGTTCCACGACCAGTAAAAGGCCAATTATTTTTGTAAATCTCGGATATTGGATCAGGTAATTGTTTGTAGGAGAAAAGTTTTATAATTTTAGGAGGCTGGAAAACAGTTTTCCGGCATTAAAATCTTACTCCTATGAAAAGGTATACTCTATTATTTGCACTCACGTGCGCAACAGTCATGTCATTCGGGCAGGTGCGGCAACCTGCAAAGCATGTGCCCGTTCAGTTTGAGAACAATGGTTACCAGGATCTTGGTCCGAAAACTACCAAAGGCGGAGGCGCTGTTATCTGGCAAACCACCTTTAACTGGGCTGATCCTTCAAGCCCGAGGGGATGGACGCTCCCCGCAGGATGGGTAATCAAAGACTCCAGCGACATGGGAAATCCATGGATCTGGATGAAAGACACCCTTAAGTGGGTCGTCGGCACATCTACCAAAACACTGAATCCACCATCGATTTTCGCAACAAAAAATGATGGATTCATGGCCATGCCGATTCAAAGCTACAATGAGCGTGATGGAATCACAACGACCATACCGGCCGATTCTTACTTCCAGACTCCGAAGATCGACTGTTCAGCCGTTTCGTCGGTAGTGGTAAAATTCACGCAGATCTTCAACCTCTGCTGCCTGAGTGAAAATGTGGGCAACCTGCAGATGCTGGTTACCGTCGACGGTGGCGTTCACTGGGCGACGTACGATGTTCAGTACAACTGGGGGGCAAACAACCCTACCCCGGCCCGCTTTCAGAATCCTGAAATTAACATTTCAGATGTGGCTGCAGGATCGCCGAACGTAATGATCCGTTTTTATTTTCACAACGGCAACTTATGGTACTATTGGATGATGGACGATCTGAGACTCGAAGAGGCTTATGGGAACAATCTCGTTCTCGAAGACACCTGGATGGATTTCGACGGAGGTTCATCGGCAACGATCAACCAGATCCATTACTGGCCGTTATCGCAGATGGGCATGACCGGAGAATCAAGTACTGTTGGTGCCAATTACATGAAGGGAGCAATTCTGAACAGCGGGTACAACGATTCGGAGAATACCCGGCTTGACGTGAAAGTACTTAAAAATGGCACCCAGGTATATGCCGATGCTTCAGTTCCCGCTCCGATCTGGACACTCGAGCGGGATACCGCAGCAATCGTAAATCCTTACCTGGCAACTGATTATGGCGATTACAACTTTGTATATACCGCAGTCAGCGATAATTCAGAAGAGGTATCTGCCGATAATTCCACCATCATGCAATTTACGGTCAATGACACCCTGATGCATGTTGGCGATTTTTCTGCTGAAGCTGCTGTAAATACCGGCGGATGGGTCGGCGGCAACAATTCAGGTGATATGATGGCTGTTGACTACACCCTCTATAAAGCAGCGGAGGTCAGTTCAATTACGGCTTATATCTGGAACTATTCCGCTTCAGCCACTCCTCAGCTTCAATACAGTTTGTTTAAAAAAATAACTGAGGATGATCGTGCTGAATGGATTTCTTCAGAGGTGATCGACATGGATTCAACCCGCAGAGGCTGGGTAACACTTCCGATGCTTAAAGACGGTGAAACCGAGTTTCTGGAACCAGGTAATTATATTGCCTGTGCAAAACTGATGGGGGTCGGGTCATGCGGAATTTGGTTAGGCCGTGACTTATCGACCAAGAACTCGGGTTCTCGGCAGTTTTATTCCACCACCGGCTGGACCGGATTGGCAGGTGATCCACTGCCCATGATCGGGCTCAATCTCAATGCATTGGCTGGACCACAACAAGCACCGGTTACCTGGAACGTCAATATGAACAAGCACATTGCCAGCGGGGAATTCATCCCGGGCACCGATGTGGTTGCCGTGAACGGCCTTGCCCCGAGTTGGAGCAGTAGTGCCACCATGACAGACCCTGACAACGACGGTATCTACTCGGTAACTGTTGAAGGACTGACCATCAATACTTTACTGAAATACAAATACAGTATCAACGGAACACAAGAGGCAAATCCTGCTACTTACAGGCAATATACGGTCAGGTACTGGAACATTATCGATAGCGGTTATTACAATAGTGGTATTACCACAGGCATTGAAGATAACAGCCTGGTTGCCTCGTTCCAGGTATATCCAAATCCCAGCCAGGGGGCCTTTACGGTTGCGGTTACCAATAAAGTGGCCAGCGACATGGTCATTACACTGACTGATATGCAGGGGCATTCTGTTTATCAGAATGTGGTAAAAAACTGCCTGAATTATCAGGAAATTATTGACAATCAACTGGCAAAAGGATTATATTTTCTGACTGTCAATAATGGGCAGGAAGTGAAAATTCAGAAGGTTGTGATTCAGTAAGACCTCTCGTATGGTAAAGAAAGACGGGCTAACAACCCGTCTTTCTTATGAATACATACTGCTCAATTATCAAGGGAAACGACTGCATTTTTTAAAGCCGGCCATTTTCGACATCGATTTTATGTAGATTTTCTTGTTATTTTTTTTTACTTCAATCAAAATTTTTACTTTCGCTAGCACATTCATTAATTATTAACTGTACGACTATGAGAAAATCTACACTTTTGTTAACTGCGTTGATGTTGACAACGGTCACCTTTGGACAGGTAGCCCAGCAGGGGAAACCCGTTCCTTTCAAAGATGATCCGGCTCAAGTAACAAAAAGCACCGACAATTCCCTGAAGGGAAGTGGCGATGTGTTCTGGTCGACTACCTTTAACTGGGGTAATGTCGATACCAATACCTGGACATTGCCAGATGGCTGGACTCTGAAGGATAATACTGATTTGGGGAATACCTGGATGTGGAGATCTCCTTACGACACACTTAGCGGATGCTGCACCTGGCAGGCTGCCCCTTCTAACTTCGCAACGCCGCTCGACGGTTATATTGTTCTTCCCTCAGATGAGTACAACAACCGCGACGGAATTGGCACCAGT
>JAQWAJ010000046.1 GCA_028707745.1 Bacteroidales bacterium
GAGCCCCGAGAATCTGACCGGCGCCAAGGGCCAGGGCGGGATGACCACGCTCGAAAATGGAAGCGCAGCCCGTGCGGCCCGTGAACTGGGTCAGGGATGGAAGGTAAATCCTTTTGTGCGGATCGCATCCGGAACATCTTTCACCATGGCTGAGATTACCGGTTCCGGGATCATTAACCATATCTGGATGACACCCACCGGAGATTACCGGTTGGCCATATTCCGGATTTACTGGGATGACGAAACAGAACCCTCGGTGGAGGTGCCGGTTGGGGATTTCTTTTGTTCCGGATGGGGCTGGGGCAAAGAACCACAGATCAATTCACTCGCTGTGTGCGTGAACCCGCAAAACGGATTCAACTGCTACTGGCAGATGCCGTTCCACAAAAAATGCCGCATCACCATGGAGAACCTGGCTGATAAAACATTGATTCTATATTATCAGGTTGATTATTGCGAAACCGATGTTCCGGTAAATTCGGCAAATTTTCATGCTCAGTTTCGCCGGGTAAATCCGACTCCATACCAGGAAGATTATACCATCCTCGATGGTATTAAAGGCAAGGGCCATTACGTGGGAACCTATATCGCCCACGGTGCAAACAGTCCGGGCTGGTGGGGCGAAGGGGAAATCAAATTCTATCTCGACGGAGATACGAAATTTCCCACTATCTGCGGAACCGGCGATGAGGATTATTTCAACGGATCTTATGGATTTGAAGAAAACCGGGATAGCCTCGGGGTATATCATTATACCGATTTCAGCACTCCTTACACCGGGTTTTATTTTGTAAAAGATGCCGCAAATAAAACTGAGCAACGCCGGTTTGGCGAATACCGCTGGCACATTACCGATCCGGTCAGGTTCGATAAGAACCTGAAGGTAACCATTCAGTTGCTCGGCTGGCAGAGCGAAGGCCGCTATTTGCCATTGCAGGATGATATGGCATCCGTGGGGTACTGGTATCAGACCGAGCCGCATAACACATTTCCGAAGTTGCCGCCAGTGGAGAAGCTGGGGATACAATAAGTACTTAAAGTATTTAAAGTACTCGAGTACTTAAAGTACTTAAAGTTGTTGAAGGGTTAAGTCGTTAATTTACAGTAAGATGGATAATAGATTTTAATTGGTGGGTGGATTGTTGTCGGATACCTGGAACTACTGAAATACTCAGTAAAGGATTTGAAAACACACTGACATCGGAACAGTATATGGCAAAACCTCAATCCAAACGAATCGCAGAGATCTATCGATCGGTAAAAAATTGAGTGCATTGGCTATGAGGATGAAACGCCACCAGCCATCGTCAATGAGTACTATGCAAGGATCATTTACCTATCTTTGAATGGACATTTGTAGATTTGTATTCTAATTTTCAATGTGTTATGAAATTTTCTGTGTTAATTTGTTCCTTTCTTCTCTGTTCATCATTTGTTTTTTCAAACCCGGATACGGTCAATATTACCAGTTTCGGCCTTTCTCCGGATTCGCGGGTAAATGCGGTACCTTATGTGCAGAAAGCGTTGGTTGCCTGTAAGGGAAAAACCAATACGGTGGTATTTTTTCCAAAAGGTCGTTACGATTTCTGGCCTCACCAGTGTATTGAAAAGGTATATTATGAGTCAAATACCAGCGTTGTCAATCCCAGGCGCTGCGCGATAGTTCTCGAAGGACTGACTGGTATTACGATGGATTGCGGAGGATCTGACTTTGTTTTCCACGACAGGATACAACCGTTTTCTATTGATAAAAGCCAGGAGGTTAGTGTCAAACAGGTCAGTATCGACTGGGATATTCCATTACTCACTGATGGTGAGGTTATTGAGGTTAATCCAAACTATATGGATATCCGGATTGATCCGATCGAGTCACCTTATCTCATCGAGAAAGATAAACTGGTGTTTGTTGGCGAGGGATGGAAAAGTGACTGGTGGGGAACGATGGAGTTTGATCGCGAAACCCGTGCTGTGGCTTGTAAAACAGGAGATTATGGGTGTATGGGTGCCGGCTGGAATAACTATAAAGCGGAAGAGCTGTCATCGGGACTGATCCGTTTGCATTATGCATTCAAGCGGCTTCCTGCAAAGGGTAATTATCTGGTTCTGCGCCACAGCGACCGCGACCATTCGGGAATCTTTGTGACCGACAGCCGGAATGTTTTACTTGAAGATGTGAATATGTACCATAATGCGGGCTTGGGCATTTTATCGCAATATTCATCCGACCTTACCTACCGCCGGGTAAACTCGGTGCCTAATCCGGCCAAGAACAGAATATTCTCGGGTCATGACGATGGTCTCCATTTTTCAAACTGTGCGGGACAGATTACGGTTGATCATTGCACTTTTCATGCGCTCATGGATGATCCGATCAACGTACATGGTACGAGTACCGTTATCAAAGAGAAAACTGATTCAAACACGCTGATATGCAAGTTTGTGCATGAACAGAGTATTGGAATGGTATGGGCAAGGCCCGGTGAAAAAATAGGATTTATTGATAATAATTCGATGTTGACTATTGGCGCCGGTATGGTGGACCGGTTTGAAACTTTGCAGGATGATCTGTTCAAGCTCCATTTCAGGGATCCCCTTCCGGATGGCATCAAAGAGGGATTTGCGATGGAAAATCTTGCCTGGACGCCGGATGTATTGGTTACCGGTTGCCGGTTCGAAAGCTGCCGTGCGAGGGGAGTACTCATATCAACCCCCGGAAAGGTAATTATCGAAAACAATACTTTTGAGTCGAGCGGATCGGCTATCCTGATTGCCGGAGATGCAAACGCCTGGTATGAATCGGGTGGGGTGAAGGACATCCTGATCCGGAATAACCATTTTACGGATCTGTGTTTGACATCCATGTATCAATTCTGTGAAGCCATCATCAGCATCTACCCCGAGATTCCCAAGCCTGATGGTACGAAACCGGGTTATCACAAAAACATCCGTATCGAGAATAATCAGTTTGAGGTGTATGATTATCCGGTTTTATATGCAAAATCTACCGACGATCTCACATTCACGGGTAATATACTGAAGGCTAGTCAGAGGTTCAAGCCCTGGCACCCCAGGAAATATTCGGTTTCGCTTGAGTTTTGTAAAAATGTGACTGTCAGGGATAATGTCATTGATCCTGCCGTCCTTGGCCGGAATATCCATCTTTCGAATATGAAAAAATCGGATCTGAAGATGGGTAAAGGGCAGTTTAAACTGGAATAAACTACTGGCTGATGTTATCGGTATATATACTGAACTTTGGTGAATTTCCGATGGAAGTTGATACATCTAATTGTGAAAACGTGTAATATTGCCACTTATGGGTATACTACAAGACCGACTGAAAAAGTACGATGCACCCCAGAGGGTTCAGGCCCAGGGAGTTTATCCGTACTTCCGGGTGATTGAATCTGAGCAGGATACAGAAGTCATCATAAACGGAAAAAAAGTCCTGATGTTTGGGTCCAACAGTTATCTGGGCCTCACGAATCATCCCAAAATCATTGAAGCAGCTGTACAGGCCACCCGAAAATATGGGACCGGATGTGCAGGATCCCGGTTTTTGAACGGGACCCTCGATATTCATATCGAGTTGGAAAACAAGCTGGCCGAGTTTGTCGGTAAAGACGCAGCACTATGCTACAGCACAGGATTCCAGTCGAATCTGGGTGTTCTTGGATGTATTCCGCAGCGAAACGATTTCATTCTGCTGGATGCACTCGATCATGCTTCAATCATTGAGGGAGCGCGCCTGTCATTTGCCAAGACCGTGAAATATGCGCACAATGACATGGATTCACTGAAGAGACGGCTACGGGTATGTCCCCATGGAAAATTGAAGTTTATTTGCATCGACGGTATTTTCAGTATGGAGGGCGATATTGCCAAACTCCCTGAAATCGTTGAACTGGCTGAGAAATATAACGCAACCGTTATGGTCGACGATGCCCATTCCCTCGGTGTACTCGGAAGAGGCGGACGTGGAACGGCAGACCATTTCGGGTTGACGGATAAGGTGGATATTATCATGGGCACCTTTAGCAAATCCTTTGCCTCCCTGGGCGGATTCATTGCCGGCGATTTTGATACCATCAACTACCTGAAACATAATTCCAGGGCACTGATATTCAGTGCATCCATGACTCCGGCCTCAACGGCAACGGTTCTGGCTGCATTGGATGTGATGAAATCTGAACCGGAACGCATCGACAATCTCTGGGAGATCTCCCGGTATTCAATCAATGCATTCAAACAGCTTGGATTCGATACCGGTCTGGCTGAGAGCCCGATCATTCCTCTTCGTATGGGAGATTTTGAAAAGACGCTGATCTTGACCAAGCAACTGCTTGAAGCCGGTATTTTCATCAACCCGGTTGTGCCCCCGGCAGTTCCGCCAAACGACACTCTGATCCGGTTCTCGCTGATTGCCACACACACGCATGAGCAGATTGACAGGGCAATAGATGCCATATATTCTCACTCGAAAAAATTAGGGATTCTTTAATCCTACGCCATGGCGCAGATCATTTTGATTACCGGAGCTTCTTCAGGCCTTGGAAAAGCAACGGCTGAATTACTCATGACCAATGGGCATATCGTTTATGGCGCCAGCCGTAAACCCAACGCCGACAAAGCCCCTTATCACCCCGTTTGTATGGATGTTACTGATGAACAGTCAGTTATCAACGGTGTTCAGAAGGTGATCGCTGCAGAAGGAAGGATTGATGTACTGATCAATTGTGCTGGAATGGGCATCGGCGGTGCGCTTGAAAATTTTTCCGCTGATGAGACCCAAAAACAATTCGATACCAATTTTTTCGGCATGACCAGAGTGGTCAGGGTGGTACTCCCTTTCATGCGATCAAGAAAATCGGGTAAAATAATCAATATCAGTTCTATCGGTGGCCTCATGGGTTTGCCGTTTCAGGGTCACTACTCCGCTGCTAAATATGCAGTCGAAGGATACAGCGAAGCCCTCTCCATGGAGATCAACCCTTACCATATTAAAGTGGTTGTCGTGAATCCGGGCGACTTTCGAACAGGATTTACCTCCAGCAGGGTTTTCACTGAAAAGGACAAACTGGGCAGCGATTACGATAAAAATTTTAAAAGCGCAGTTGCCACTATGGAGCGCGATGAGAACGGGGGATTCGACCCGGCTGTTCTGGCCCGTGCTATTGTGAAGATCGTCAGAAAAAAGAACCCGTCGTTCCGGTATATCGTTGGCCGTTTGGATCAGCGTTTCATTGCCCACCTCAAACCCTTCCTGCCTCATTGGCTGATGTCATGGATACTCTCTGACCATTATAAGGTTAGCTAAAATGGGTTTGGTTTCACGTTTTTTAACTTATCTGGTTTTTTATTCATTATCGATAAGGGTATGTTTGCGTTCCATTAATTCAATAAATTTTTCATTATGACAAGAATTTCAAAGAGTTTACTGATTTCTGTGATCGGCTTGAGTGCCCTGTGCGGGCAAGCTTGGTCTCAGGACGGGAGCAGCCCAAAAAACAAGGCGCTCCACGTAGTCGGTACTGCCCATTTTGATACACAATGGCAGTGGACAATACAGACATCCATTAATGAGTATCTTCCAAATACCTTTAATGACAATTTCAAACTCTTCGAGAAATACCCCGATTATAAGTTCAGCTTTGAAGGGGCTATTAAGTATATGTTGATGAAGGAATACTATCCTGAGGCATATCAGCGGGTGAAGGAATATATTGCCGGCGGTCAGTGGAACATCTGTGGAAGCTCACTGGATGCCACTGATGTCAATATACCATCGCCGGAATCGGTCATCCGTACCATTCTCATCGGTCAGAATTATTATAAAAAGGAATTCGGTGTAAAAAGCTACGACATTTTCCTTCCTGATTGTTTTGGTTTCGGATATGCCCTTCCAACGATCATGCATCACTGTGGACTCACAGGCTTTTCAACTCAGAAACTGACCTGGGGAGCTCCTTTTGGTGTGCCGTTCGATATCGGCACCTGGACCGGCGTTGACGGTTCCCGTGTTTTTGCCGGATTAAATGCAGGTTCCTATGGAGCTCATCTTCGCGGTGATTTATCGAAAGATGAGAAATGGAATGCGACCGTTGATAAAACCGGACAGAAATCAGGTATCTATTTGGGATACAGGTATTTTGGAACCGGTGATGTCGGCGGTGCACCGGAAGATTCATCGGTTTACTATCTTGAAAAAGCCATTCATTCAGATGGCCCTTTGAAAGTGATCAGTGCACCGGCAGACCTGATGGCCCGCCAGATGACCTCAGAACAGCTGGATAAACTTCCTCAGTTCAATGGTGAACTGCTTACTTCTCCACACGGAAACGGATGCTATTCGTCGCAGGCCGCGATGAAGCTGCTGAACCGTAAAAATGAAATTCTGGCAGATGCTGCCGAACGGTCATCTATCATGTCAAGCTGGTTAGGTTCAACCTATTATCCGAAATCAACGTTGCAGGAAGCCTGGATCAGGTTTTTGTGGCACCAGTTCCACGATGACCTTACCGGAACCAGTCTTGCTGAAGTTTACAGGTTTTCATGGAATGATGAACTGCTGAGTCAAAATCAATTTGCAGGTGTTCTCGAAAATTCGGCCGGCGGTATAATCCGTGGCCTGGATACCCGCACCGGCGGTATTCCGGTAGTGATTTACAACCCGCTCTCGATTGACCGGGAAGATCTCGTTGAAGCTAACGTGGAATTACCCGGACAGTTTACAGAGGTCAGGGTTTATGACGAAACTGGCAAAGAAGTTCCGGCCCAGGTGATCAACATGAATGGCAGGACGGCAAAAGTGATTATTGCTGCTCATTGCCTGCCGGTCAGCTATCAGGTTTATGATGTTGTTCCGTCGGCAAAAGCCTGCACGATAGCCACCGGCCTGTCAGTAAAGAAAAATCAACTCGAGAATAACCGGTATAAAGTGGTTATCGATAAAAATGGGGATGTTTCATCCATTTTTGATAAACAAGCCAAACGTGAATTGCTGAAATCCCCGATCCGTTTGGAAATGCTGGATGATAAATCTGTTTCATGGCCGGCATGGGAGATCATGTATGAAGCGGTAACCAAAGCGCCCAGAACCTGTTTCGATCGCCCGGTTATCTCCATTACTGAAAATGGCCCGGCCAGAATCTCTCTGTGCGTTGTTCGCATCAAGGACGGATCAGAACTGAAACAATACATCAGCCTGGCTGCCGGAGCTGCCGGCGATCGGGTTGAATTCAGCAATGAGCTGGAATGGAACACTCAGGGAACACTGCTGAAAGCAGCATTCCCATTGGCCGTAACTAACCCGCAGGCAACCTATGACCTGGGTATCGGGACCATCAAACGCGACAATAATCAGAAGAAATTATATGAAGTCCCTGCTCAGCAGTGGGCTGATCTGACCAATACCGATAATAGCTATGGTGTTACCGTAATGAGTGATTATAAGCTTGGCTGGGATAAACCTGCCGATAACCAGATCAGATTGACACTCGTACACACTCCTGCCACAGGGCGCGGATACATGGATCAGGCCACCAACGATATTGGATTCCATAATTTCTCTTATGCCATTGGCGGTCACAAAGGTGACTGGCGTGAGGGTGGTTCTCAGTGGGCTGCAACCCGTTTGAACCAACCTCTGGTGGCTTTCAATGCCCCTAAACATGAAGGTTCACTCGGAAAATCATTCAGCATGCTGAAGGTTAGCAACAGCCAGGTTGCAGTAAAAGCGCTGAAACAGGCTGAACTGACAGAGGAAGTCGTTGTCCGTGTTCAGGAACTTTTTGGCAAAGATGCCAAAAAGGTAAAAGTAACTTTCCCAACCGGCATCATCTCTGCCCGTGAAGTGAACGGAATCGAGGAAACAATTGGTAAGGCTATTGTAGAGAACGGACAGCTAGTGTTCGATATGAAATCATACGAACCCAAAACATTTGCCTTAACCATTGACAAACCGACAAACACGCTGAGCAAAAAGACTTCTCAATGGCTGGCGCTGAACTATGATATTGACGGTATCAGTTACGATGCAGACCGCACCGATGGCGATTTCGACGGTAAGGGTAATACTTTCCCGGCAGAATTGTGGATGCCGGAGATCGTAGCTAATGATGTTGTTTTTAAAATGGGTTCCGCGGCTGACGGACAGAAAAACTTTGTCAGCGCCAAAGGTCAGGTTGTTAATCTGCCCGAAGGAAAGTTCAATACGGTTTATATTCTGGCTTCGTCAGCTGATGGTGACATCAATGCCGAATTCAAGGTTGACGGTAAACCGGTTAAGGTTAACATTCCTTACTATTCCGGTAATATCGGGCAATGGGACAATCGCGATCTAAGCCGCGGATTCAAACAGTCGGTCAGGATCAACGGAGTGGTTCATCCGCGTCCGATTGCAACTTTGCCTGCTTTTATCAAGCATGTTCCTGTCGGATATATTGCCACACATCGTCATTTAGGCAAAACCAATGAAAACGAAGCTTACATTTTCGGATACCTGTTCACGGTTGCCATCCATGTTCCCGCAGGCGCTAAAACATTGCAATTGCCGGATATGAAGGGACTTCGTATTGCCGCTGTCACTGTATCAGATGATGCCAATCGCCTGTCGAAACCTGCCGCTCAGATCAGCGTTGATTTTTCCCGCGATCTGGCCAAAGCAAAGGCTGTTGCTGCAAAGATTAATGAGCCGGTCTCATTCGAAGGAGTTAAAGCAATGCCTGCAAGCAAATCAGATGTAGCTGGTTTGAAACCGGGACTGAAATGGGCATATTACGAAGGCCGTTGGAGAAGACTACCTGACTGGTCGAAACTGACCCCGTTAAAAACCGGTACCTCCATGACTCCTGAACTTCCGGTTAATCATGCCCCGGAATTCTTCGGAGTGGTTTATGACGGCTATATTAACGTTCCTGCTGACGGAAACTACACCTTCTATACCACGTCGGATGACGGTTCATCTCTCATGATTGACGATGTGCTGATCACCGATAACGATGGAGCGCACGGACAAAGCGA
>JAQWAJ010000047.1 GCA_028707745.1 Bacteroidales bacterium
GGTGATTCCTGCCACTGCAGAAGGAGATCTCTTCAGTCCGCCCGCTGCCGCCCAACCGCAGCAATGGTCCCTGTTCGATAGCCTGGCACCTACAACCCCTACAACAACTACAACAACTACAACATCCGACACGGATATCCTAACCACCGACCATCATTATCAACTGATTACCCGGTTACCGGAAGTCGAAAAACTGGCCGAAGTGCTTTCCACCGTACCCGAATTCTGTTTTGATACCGAAACCACCGGCCTGGATTCCCTGAAGGCAGAGCTGGTCGGACTGGCCATTGCCACCCAACCGCACAAAGCCTGGTACATCCACTTTCCCGAAAACCGCGATGAAACCAGGAAACTGCTGGCACCCATCAAACCATTCCTGGAAAACCGGACCATCCTGAAAATCGGACAAAACATCAAATTCGATATGCAGGTACTGGAAAATTACGGGATCCGGATTGGCGGTCCGCTCTTTGACACGATGATCGCCCATTATCTGCTAAATCAGGATGAGCGGCACAACCTGAACTTCCTCGCCGAAAAATATCTGGATTACAAAATGGTTCCAATCGAGAACCTGATCGGCGAAAAAGGCAAGGAGCAGCGGAATATGCGCCAGGTTGACCCTGAAATCCAGAAGGAATATGCGGGCGAAGATGCCGATATCACGTTCCGGCTGAAACCGGTTCTCGGGGAGGCCCTTAATAAACACGGCCTGATGAAACTCTTTACCGATGTTGAGATGCCCCTCGTTCCCGTGCTCTCTTCCATGGAAAGATCCGGCATCCGGCTCGATACGGTAACTCTGGCCGACATCTCCCTGGGCCTTGCCGAAGAAATTCAATCCCTCGAAAAAGAGATCATCGATCTGGCCGGGGTAAAATTCAATGTTGCCTCACCCAAACAACTGGGTGAAGTGCTGTTCGTTCATCTGAAAATCGATGACCAGGCACGAAAAACCAAGTCACACCAGTTCTCTACCGGGGAAGATGTATTACAAAAGCTGGCCAATCGGCATCCAATTATCAATAAAGTCCTTGAATTCAGGGGCTTAACCAAATTGTTGAATACCTACATCGAAACCCTTCCGGATCTGATCGATCCCGAAACCGGCAAGATCCATACTCACTTCAATCAGGCTATCACGTCAACCGGGCGCCTGAGTTCAATCAACCCGAACCTGCAAAACATTCCCATCCGCGAAGCCCGCGGCCGTGAAATCCGGAAAGCCTTCATCCCCTCATCCGGGGAGTATACCCTGCTTTCGGCCGACTATTCCCAGATCGAGCTCCGGGTAATGGCCCACTGCAGTCACGATGAAAACATGATTGCCGCATTTAACCGAAGCGAGGATATCCACACCGCAACAGCCGCACTGATCAACCGCGTAAAACCTGAAGAGGTTACCCGGGAGATGAGGTCGAAAGCAAAAGTGGCCAACTTCGGCATCATTTACGGGATTTCTGGTTTCGGACTGTCGCAGCGCCTGAACATATCACGGAGCGAGGCCAAAGAGCTGATCGACGGATATTTCCGGTCATACCCGGGTATTAGGATCTTCATGGATGCTTCAATCCGGCAGGCCCGCGATCATGGTTTTGTAACCACGTTGCTCGGCCGCAAGCGCTATCTCCCGGATATTACTTCCGAAAATCAGGTGGTCAGAGGAAATGCCGAACGTAATGCCATCAACGCTCCTATTCAGGGTTCAGCCGCCGACATCATCAAAATCGCCATGATCCGCATCGATCAGGCACTTCGTAAATTCAACCTTCGCAGCAAAATGGTGCTCCAGGTACACGATGAGCTCAACTTCGACGTCTATCTGCCTGAACTGAATCAGGTGAGGGAAATTGTCAGGTATGAAATGGAACACGCTATGCAACTGAAAGTTCCGCTGGTTGTGGATATGGGCGAAGGAAAAAACTGGCTGGAGGCTCATGGATGACCTCCCGGGGCATCACCGGTATTATCCTGGCCGGAGGGGAAAGCCGGCGGATGGGCACACTCAAGCCTTTGGTGGAATATCGGGGTAAACTGTTGATTAACTGGATATTTGATGCCCTGAGTCCCATTTGCCAAAGTATTCTGATCATTGCCAATTCCGGAGATTTCACAACACTCGGGGCGACTGTTTTACCGGATAATTTTCCCGGAAACGGACCCGCAGCCGGCATTGAAACAGGCCTCAGCCATTGCCCGACAGAACTTGCACTGGTCACTTCATGCGATACCCCGAACCTCCCGACCGATCTGTTCAAACACCTGCTGAAAAACCATGACGGATACGACGTTACCCTGGCCTCTCACAACGGATTCAATGAACCCCTGATCGGAGTCTATTCCCGTTCGGTCCACCCCCTCTTCAGATCGGCAATCCTTTCAGGCGATCCCCGCCCCCAGAGGATTATCCGACAATGCAATTGGCATGAGGCCGCTATCAGCCCGGATCTGTCATTCTATCGAACCGACCTGTTCCTGAATTTAAATACCCCTTTGGATTTAGCCCGATAACCGGCCTTTTACCGTTTCAGCATTTTCCGGTATCCGGCTGAATTGGCAAGAACTTCCTGAGCCTTTTGCAAACCGTTGTCATCACGCAGCATATATTCGATCCTCCCTTTCTGGAAATAATACCTGCCGATGATCTCATCCGAAAGCAACGTGGTGATCTCCGGTTTGAAAGTCTGCATATCCTTATCCAGGTTATGCGACAGGGTGTTTTTCAGGTCATCGAGAGAAGCCTGCGCCAGATCGTAATATTTTTCTTTTTTGGCTGATTTGATCAATCCGTCAAGAGCACTTTCACTGGCGCTCTTGTAAGTGAATTTCCGGTCGGCCAGGTAGCTTTTAAAATTCTGGTATTCAGATTCATCCAGTGCATATTCAGCCGGAGATGCAATCTGCTCATGCGTATTACGATACCGGGTGGCAAAATCAAAGATCATATTCTGATAAGCCAGGTTCGTCGCCATCCCGCTCAGGATCCTGGTTTCAACGAGCACATCCGGAAGAATTCCGCCTCCGTCCTTAACAATCCTTCCGGTTTTTGTCCTGAACTCAGATACCAGTGAATCCGGTATATGCCCCACGCTTCCATCAGCGCGACGGTTGGTATAGTCGAGCGCCTGAATACACCTGCCGCTGGCGATATAGTATTTTGCCGTAGTGAGCTTAATTTTCGCATTATAACTCAGATCACGCGTGGTTTGCACCAATCCTTTCCCGAAAGTCCGCTGCCCGATGATCACTCCCCGATCCAGGTCCTGCATGGCGCCGGCCACAATTTCGGAAGCCGAAGCTGAACCGGAGTTCACCAGCACTGCCACAGGAATAAGGGTGTCGACTGTCGGATATCTGCAGGTGTAAGTGGCTTCCCATTTCTTTGATTTTCCCCTGGTACTCACGATTTCCTGACCCGGTGCCACGAAAATGTTCATGATATCCACCGCTTCGATTAATAAGCCGCCCGGGTTATTCCGCAGATCAAGAATGATTTTATCGGCGCCCCGGCTCTTGAGATCCAGCAACGCATTTTTCACCTCGGCACTTGCCCCTTCGGTGAAACCCGTCAGACGAATATAACCGCTTCCGTCACTGAGCTTTGCAAAATAAGGAACATTCTCAAAACGGATTTTTTCGCGTATCAGGTCAAACGTGATCGTACCCTTGACCATCGGTCGCTCAACCGTAATCTTCACTTCAGTTCCCATGGCACCTTTCATCATCGGACTGATCTCGGCCGATGATTTACCGGCGACTGATTTATCGTCAACCTTAACGATCCGGTCACCGGCACGCATTCCGGCTTTCTGTGCCGGCGAACCCGCATAAGGATCAGTAATATAAACGCCAAGGCTATCCTGACTGATCATCGCTCCCACTCCGCCATATTCACCCGTGGTCATGAGCTGGATATCTTCAATCTGCGATTCCGGAATATAAACGGTGTACGGATCCAGCGTTTTCATAATCTGATCGATACCCGTTTTGATCATTTTGGCCGGATCTGTCTCATCTACATAATATAGCTCAAGTTCCCCGAGCAGGGATTGAAAGATATCCAGATTTTTCGACCACTCGAACTCCTTGTCATACGAGTTGGTAAACAAAATCGGCGAAACCAGTAACAAACCGGTCAACAGGGTAATCCTGACAAACTTTTTCATATCATTCTTCTAAGGTACCGGATCATATCCATGTCCACCCCATGGGTGGCAACGTAGTATTCTTCTGATTCCCAAATAGCTGCCTTTCAGCGGGCCATGTTTTATCACTGCCTCGATAAAATACTGAGAACAGGTTGGCGTATAACGGCATGAACGGCCAAGGTAGGGAGATATTGCCAGTTGATAAAACCGGACGAGCTTAATCATGACCCAACCGATCGCTTTCCCTATCCAATTGAAAATCTGGTTCATGGTTTTTTCCCGGCCGAAAGAATCTCGATCAGCTTATGCATGGATTGCTGCAGCCGGGTATTCATCTCGCTGTAAGCCATGACTTCACCGGCGCCGTATATCACGAGGATGTAAACCGATTTACCCTCTTTGCCAAGGCATTCGTGCAGTTCACTTTTGTTATGCCGCCAGCACTCCCGGAATCTTCGTTTGATGAGGTTCCGCGTAACGGCATGCTTAAACTGCTTTTTTTTTACCGATATCGCTACCTGCACCGGCACAGAACCGGATTCTGCATCCTGTACAAGGTATATCACACGGAAAGGATAGATAAAAAAGCTCTTCCCCTGTGCAATTAATGCATCAAACCTCCGCTTCAGGCAAAGGTGTTCTTTCTTCGGGAAAGAGAGGTCCATGAAATTATTTTGCTGATTTCTTCGACAGATCACCCAGGAACTTATCCAAAGCCATCGTCATCGAAGGAAATTCCGGCGACGGAACCCTGAGGTCGATCCGAAGACCGGCCTTTTCAGCAGCTTTTGCCGTATTTGGACCGAAAGTACCGATAAACGTCTCATCCTGAACAAAATTCGGGAAGTTGACAAACAGCGAGTCGATACCTGCCGGGCTATAAAAAACGAGCATGTCAAATTCCTTCAGATTCAGATGCGATAACTCTGAACTCAAAGTTTTATAAAATACCGATTTGGTAAAGGTCAGGTTATGCTGCGTAAGTAAGGCCGGGATATCATCGTTATGAACCGAAGATGTCGGAACCAAAAATTTCTCCTCTTTGTGCTTAACCAGGGTATCCAGCAAATCTTCAATGGTTTTCAAACCAAAAAATATCTTTCGTTTCCGGTAAACGATATACTTCTGCAGATAAACCGCAATCGATTCTGAGGTGCAGAAATATTTCATCGCATCGGGAACCGCAATCCGCAGCTCCTCACAAATTCTGAAAAAATGGTCAATGGCGATACGGCTGTTGAAAATCACAGCAGTATGCTCCAGAATATTGACCCTGCTTGCCCTGTATTCCTTTGACGATACTCCTTCAACTCGGATAAACTGAAAAAAATCCAGTGCTACCTTGTATTTATCGCTAACCTCGAAATAGGGTGATTTTTCAGTGGTAGGTTGCGGTTGGGAGATTAGTATTCTCTTAATCTTCAAGTTTTTATGACTTTAGTTGATATAGAAAAATTTTGTTCTCACCATCCTTCCGTTATGGACTTGATTGCCCACCACAATGGAAGAATTTCAAGGGTACAAAGGTACAAAAACATATAAAATATTGAAACACGGTAAGTATTCAAAATTTCCAGCTCCCGAATAATGGTGTACAGGATCCATGCCAGAATCATCATCCAGAGAATGACCAGAATAGCAATCCTGAAACTCCCAAAAAGATAGGGAAGAACCAGTGAGGGTATCAGGATGAAGGTGCCCAGGTTTTCAAATTGCAACATCCAGACCTGATTAAACCGAAGGGTAATCTCCCTTTGATCAATGGCCACCCCGAAAAGATACACCAATAGCACCCTTCCACCGAAATAGGCAAACACAGTGACCAGCACCAACAGATATTGATAAACAGGCTTTTCAAAAAATATCTTCGGATTGAACTGCCCCATTTGCTGAAAAACCAGCATTGCGATACAAAAAACCGGAACAATGTTCAGGATAAGGCCACTCCTGGTAATCATAACATTCTTTTCCCCGATCAGCTTGGCGGCTTCATACCGGTTGAAAAAGGCATGCGAAATCCGGGCATGATACCTGGGAAAAAGAACGCGGTTGATTACATAAAGTGCTGTTGCAACAATGATTACGACGACAACCCAGTCGGTTTCAGGAACAGTTCTTATCAGCGGTTTCAGAAATGAATCATTCATACGCTGCAAAAGTAACGCTATTCCGCGGGTTTTTTGAAATACCCGGTGATGATCCTGGCTTTTGCCGGCCCAACCACTACGGATATCTGTTCAAATCCGGCCGTTTTTATAACCTCAACGGATTCAAAATGAGTAAGAAGCCTGATCCGGGTTTGTTCACCGATCCCGCTGATCTGATCCAATTCGGATACAGCCATGGATTTCTCCCGGCGCCGGCGGTGATGACCGATTCCAAAACGGTGGGCCTCATCTCTCATTTGCTGGATAAGCCGCAAACTTTCTGATTTTTTATCCAGATAAAGAGGCACTGAATCATCAGGAAAATAAATCTCCTCGAGGCGTTTGGCAATCCCGATCACCGCAACTTTATGCCTGAGATCCAGTTTTTCAATACTTTTCATGGCAGAACTCAGCTGCCCCTTTCCTCCGTCAACGATGATCAGCTGCGGTAAACTTTGCTCCTCTTCAAGCATCCGCTTGTATCTCCGGTACACCACCTCTTCCATGGAGGCAAAATCATCGGGACCGCTCACGGTTTTAATGTTGAAATGCCGATAATCATTTTTGCTCGGAACGGCATTTTTAAATACAATGCAGGAGGCTACCGGATTGGTTCCCTGAATGTTGGAGTTATCGAAACATTCGATATGAACAGGTAAATCGCTGAGCCGGAGATCCTTCTGCAAGGTGGCGAGTTTACGGGTCACCCCCGAGAGATTGACATGCTTGACCTGCTGCTTCTGCCTGTCGAGCTTAAAATATCTGGCATTCCGGTTCGACAGATCCAGAAGGGCTTTTTTATCCCCTTTTTGCGGAACTGTAATGAGGAGATTTTCGAGCGGATAATCGAGTGCAAACGGAACAATAATTTCCGGGGCATCGCTCTGGATACGCTCGCGCATCTCGATAATCCCGAGCTGAAGCAGTTCCCCGTCAGTTTCATCCAGCCGCTTTTTCAGTTCCATCGAGTGGGTCTGAACCAGCGCCCCGTCAACCACTTTCATGAAATTGATGTATCCCGCCCGGTCATCCGCCACAATCGAAAACACATCGACATGTTTGATACTGGTGTTGGCAACGGTCGATTTACTCTGAAACTGCTCGAGCGCTGCGATTTTTTCCTTGATCACGGCAGCCTTTTCAAATTGATAATCCCCGGCAAACCGGTGCATTTCCTCCGTCAGCAAACGGATAACCCCCTGGGTGTTGCCTTTCAGAATTTTACCAATCTGGTCGATCTGATTCAGGTAATCCGGTTCCTCCTGCAAACCGATGCATGGCCCCAGGCAGTTACCGAGATGATATTCAAGACAAACCTTGTATTTTCCAGCCCTGATGTTCTCCTGACTGAGATTCAGATTGCAGGTCCGGATCTTATACAGGCTCCGGAAAAGATCGATCAGGTTTTTCCATATTCTCCCCGAGGTATAGGGTCCAAAATATTTCGATCCGTCCCTGATCACTTTCCGGGTTGTAAAAACCTTCGGAAACGGCTCGTTGGAAATACAGATCCAGGGATAGGTTTTATCGTCCTTCAGAAGAACGTTGTATCGGGGTAAATGCCGCTTAATGAGATTGTTTTCAAGCAGTAAGGCATCATTTTCAGTATCTACGACCACATGATTGATGCTCCGGACTTTCCTGACGAGCACGGCAAGTTTGGCATTATCAGGCGTTTTTTGAAAATAGGAAGATACTCTTCTCTTCAGATTTTTTGCTTTCCTGATGTAAATTATAGTGCCTTCCTCATTGATAAACTGATAGATACCCGGTTTCTCGGGCAGCGATCTGACCTGTTCGAGCAGGTATTCCGGAACATGGAATGGTTCAAATCGGGTTGCCATCAATCAGCTTTCAGTTCGGTAAATGAAAAGGTATCACAATTGAACAGTCCCCGGTCACCGATTTTCAGGTGTGGAATGACCAGCAAAGCCATGAACGAAAGTGCCATGAACGGAGCCTGTAGCGGAGATCCCATTTTTTTAACCCATTCCGATATCTCCGCGTATCGGGTTCCAACCGTCTCTGCATCCTCCGTACTCATCAAACCGGCTACCGGTAATGGCAGAACTTCTGCCGCACCCTGCTCAGTGGCCACGACACCTCCTCTGTGACAGATGATCTGGTTGATGGCAGCAGCAATCTCTTCATCGGAAGTTCCGACGGCAATAATGTTGTGGCTATCGTGGGCGATGCTCGATGCCATCGCCCCGGTTTTCAGTCCGAATCCCGAAATCCAGCCCAAAGCCGGTCGGGCATCGGCATATCGGTTCAAAACAACGATTTTTAATACATCTTTTTCGATATTGTTCTGCACAACTCCATCATTTACAGTCAGATAAATAGTTCCTGAGTCGGTTAACAGCTCGCCATCATACGCCCGGATCACCCGGTAGAGCCCCTCAGTTCCCCTGATCTCCAGATCAGCACTTTTGATCGGTTTTGCCTGAAAAGCGTTCAGCGGAACAACCTCCGGGTTACCAGCTTCAACCATTCCCTCTCTGAAAACCGGCTTGCCATCGATATAGGTAGCGGTCACCTGAAAAGGATCAGCCCCGCTGGCGACGACAAAATCTGCCGGATCACCGGGCCGGAGCATTCCGGTTTCGAGTTGGTAATGCA